>SOJA01000227.1 GCA_004376975.1 Candidatus Bathyarchaeota archaeon | reverse complement strand
TTGTCTAACCCCGTGCTCGATTGGAGATCTTCAATGGTTGCGCAACCTTTCTTCAGAGCTCTAAGAATTTCTCTCCTCAAAGGACTGTTGATGGCTCTCAAGTAGCGAGTGTGATACTGTCTTGTTTCCTCAATCGACCTGCCGACTGTTTTTGAACCCTTCTCTGACAAGGTGCATCACGATTATTGTACACTCATAGTATTATCTCTCATATGAATGTTCAGAATCTTTATCGTCCAAAAAATGGGGAAGTTGCAGGGGATATCCCCACTGTATGAGTAAAAAGCGAAATTTCCCGATTCCTAGCAGTATTCTCCTGCTTTTCACTTTCTCTTACGAAACATCGGTTTACTATAGATGTCAACGGCATACTCAAATTCAACCCAAAGCATGGTTCAGGTGGTAATCTAAGGAATCCGGCTGTTACGCATGCGCGTGTGCGCGCTAAGACTTAAAAACTAGGCTTAGATGTGTCTTGTAGAAGGGATGGTTTATGAAGAAAGATGAGATCAAAAGAGAGGAAGATGTAATCAACTTCTTAAGGGACAAGACAGAATTCGAAAGGGCGGTCCTAGTTGCTACATTCAAAATTCCGAAGGGAAAGATTAGCACATACAAAGGAATAGCCGAAAAAATTGGTAAACCACATGCTTACCGGGCTGTCGGTAATGCCCTACATAAGAATCCGCTTGCACCCATAGTTCCATGTCACCGTGTTGTCAAATCTGATGGCGGATTCGGAGGAGAGAAAAAAGGAGCCGAATCAAGAAGGAACCTTTTAGAGAAAGAGGGAATACCCATCGAAAACGACAGGGTAGAAATAAGTGAAGAGATTTTGATCTGACCACTGTGTTATAGGGGCACACGCATTCTAACTGCATGCATGAAATGATCTGGGTCTAGAACAATGTGCTGTGCTTGAGTTGGAAGCGTACAGGCTCTTCGTTAGTCTTTTAACCGAAAACTATTAACGTAATTCTTTTGTATGGTTGCACTATCAAGGAGGCTCACATACACTGAAATTGCCCACTTCCACTATCGTTATCATTGTCATAGCCGGAATTTTTACTGTCAGCATGGCAAGTGCAAGCTATTACGTCTATGTAGTACCGCATCCCGCACAACTCCGTATTCTTCACAATCAACCAGATCAGATGATAAATGAAGTAATAGCCGACTTCAAAGAATGGTACGGGCGTCCCATAGAAGTTACGCTGACACGAACTGACCCACAAACTACATACGAAAAGGCAACAACCGCTCCATGGAAGCCTAACGCAGAAATTTGGTGGGGAGGACCACTCTCCCTCTTCGAAAAGGCAGGCAGCGCTTTGCTTGCCTATAATGCAACTCCCTTTCTCGATGGTGAAATAAACGAAACCTGTTACTCCTGCCCCTTAGTTGATTTAAGTCAAACCACTCCTCGTTGGTACGCAGCAAGTCTGTACGGCTTAGGAGTAATGTACAACGAGGATCACCTCATCAGCGAAGGTTTGTCTAAACCTCAGAGTTGGGCCGATTTGACGCTTGACAAATACGAAGGAAGTATAACCATGACCGATCCCGTTATGTCTGAACTTATGTCACCCTTTGTCATGCTGATTCTTGAGAGCGAAAACTGGACTGACGGATGGGAATATCTGGTTAAACTATCTGCTTTCATCAGACATTATGATATCAACGAAATACACAGCACATGGCAAATCGCATCAAATTTCCTACCCTTAGCAGTAGTTCCAGATTTCTACGCGTATGATGTAATGGCAGCCTCCGCTCCCTATGTGGATTTCACCTACCTCAACGAGACAGTCCTGCAACCAGACCCAATTGCCATATTCGCCAAGGGCACATATCTAAGTGAAGCGAAAGCATTCGTAGACTACGTTCTAACTGAACGAGCACAGAACATAATCGGAAAATATCATTTGCCCATGCGTCAAGATGCAAACGAGTTTCCATCAGAGTACGGCCCGTTTGACCTGAACTTTCCCCATGTCGAGGGTTATAACCAAACTTTGCAGGAAGTCATTGGTGATTATTATCAAACGTGGATTACAGAACGACATGACCTAATCAGGACAGCGTGGAACGAAATCAAAGAAATAGACAAGGCAAGCCACGATTATACATTAGCATGGAACAACTTCACATACGCGGGACATTACGTAGACCGAAGCGAAATCGAAGTAATATACAAAGAAACCAACAACTGGACCAACACTCAAAACATGA
>SOJA01000189.1 GCA_004376975.1 Candidatus Bathyarchaeota archaeon | reverse complement strand
ACATGAAACGTCATCTCAAAAGCAACACCCGTCCCATCGAAGACTGGTGCCGGATCCATACATGCATATGCAACCCAGTATGTTCCGGCCGTTGGATCAGCGGTGTCCATTATCGTCATTCCCGGCTGGTGCAGTATTCCGTCTGGAAAGGTTTCCACTGGGATTTTAGCTGTATGGCTTACATACTCCAGTATTGTAGTATCCCATGAAAATTGGATATCTAAGCCGTAAAGATTCGTAACGTTTTCAACAACAACGTTGATTGTGAAAGTTTCACCGATAGAAGCTGTAACATTTGTAGGAACCACGTGGACTATTGTACTGTCATAAGCTTGTACACCACCCGTTGTGATTTCAGTTAAATCCGAATTCGAAGGTATGATAGTGCCAACTGTTGTGGGATTTAATACAACTAGAAGCAGAATCGACATCAAAGCCATTAATGAGAGCACATAAAGCATTCTTTTCTTATTATACATATTCTCACAACATTAATTGAACTTCAAGTTAGTTAAAAAAGTTTATGTAAGATCTCTCTAGAAGATTTCACCATAGAGTATCCATGATAAAATGCCATGTGGAAGTTGCTAAACAACAAAGAGAATAACAGAAAATGAAGCGAGGATAAAACATAGGAATAACAAGAGTGGAAGACTTGTGGTTTCACATTTTTCGAAATTGCCACACTTTGCACGGGATCAACCTGTTCTGTTATCTATATTCAATTCAACAGATCCTATCCGGCAGAAAACAATAAAGCTCTTCTAATCGCACTTGGCAGAATCACTAGTTTTGGGAAAGTGCACCGAACATGCTTTTTTCTGAATGCGGGATGTTCAATTCCCGTCTCCCAATTTTTCGAAATCACTCTTCATTCCCTCAATCAATTTGAAAGCCTTATCAATTGTGTGAGCTCTGTTTTCCATTATGGATTTGGCTTTTGTTCCATGAAGGGTTTGTTTGCCCACGCAATTGCTTTGCCGATGAAGAAACTAGGGCTTTTGTGTTTGTGTGGTTGATTTGCTGTGTAAGAAATGCTGGTTTTTTGGTCATGTAATATCCGAAATTCACAGTTCTTAAGATAATCAATGTTAAGCTTGCTAAAGATTAAACGTGCATATAGCTTATTAAGACTTGCTACACAGTATATCAAGGCTTCACAGTGTACTCTAAGCGAAAAACAACAACACAATGATGGTGAAAGCATATGCCTAAAGCTTCCAAAACAGTAGAAAAACCAGACTTGGGAATACTTATAACTGGCAGAAGTAAAAAACCAGCGGTTTTCAGAGAAGTCTATCCCATACAAGAACCTTATGTATATGCAGCAATAGTCAAAGATCCAAAAACACAGAAAATAACGTATGAAATCATAGAGCCAACACTGCAAAAAAATGAAAAACAACAGTTAAAGGAAATAAAGACGTGTCTGAGGATAGAAGTAGACGTAAACCTGAAAGAAATAGAAACCCGAGAGAAAGCGAAAAACTATCTTAGAGAGAAAGCGAAAGAAACAATTAAAGCACACCGAATAAAAATTCCAAAAGAATCAATCGACAAACTCGTATACTACATAATACGCGATTTCATAGGCTACGGAAAAATAGACCCATTAATGAAAGATCACCTGATAGAAGACATATCAGCAGACGGTGTAAACATACCAATTTATGTTTGGCACAGAACACACGAGTCACTACCAACAAACATAGTATTCGAAACTGAAACTGAACTAGACTCCTTCATAATCCGATTAGCATATTTAGCAGGCAAATCCATTTCCATAGCATCTCCAATGCTAGACGGATCACTACCTGATCGAAGCCGAATACAATTAACATATGGAAATGAAGTTACCACAAGAGGCTCCACATTCACAATTCGACGCTTCAAAGTCGACCCATTAACAATTTCAGATCTTATAGCGTTTAATACAGTTTCCTCAGAGATGGCAGCCTACTTGTGGTACATCATAGAAAATAGAGCCTCAATTATTGTGGCTGGCGGCGTTGCAGCTGGAAAAACAACCATGCTGAACTGCTTATCTATGTTCATAAAGCCTGAAATGAAAATAGTAAGCGTAGAAGATACACAAGAGCTTAACCTTCCCCATGAGAACTGGATACCATCAGTCGTGAGATTAGGCTTTGGACATGAAAACAAAAAGAGCGGAAGCATAACCCTCTTTGACTTGTTGAAAGCAGCTGTGAGACAAAGACCAGACTATATCATTGTAGGTGAAGTCCGAGGAGAAGAAGCCTATACACTTTTTCAAGCAATGGCAACAGGTCATCTCGGAATGAACACTATACACGCGGAATCAGTTGAAGCTGTAATAAACCGGTTAGAATCCGAACCCATGAATATTCCGAGACCCCTCATAGCAATGACCGATGTTGTAATGGTTATGGCAAGAACAGAAATAGAAGGAAAGCCAGCAAGAAGAGCAATCACAACAACAGAAGTCTTGGCACTCGACCAAAAGACGAAGGGAATACCGACCGAAGAGATTTTCAGCTGGAACCCAAGAAAGGACAAGTTTATCTTTTCAGGTCACAGCAGCCTTCTAGAGAGCCACATGAAAAAATCCGGTTTCACTGAACAAAAAATCAAACGTGAGTTACACCGTAGAAAAATTATTTTAGAATGGATTGTTCACAAGGGCATCCGCCGCTACACCGACGTTGCAAACGTGATACGAGACTACTACGCTAACCCGAAACGTGTTTACCAGAAAGCCAGAGTGGGACTGAAATGAAAAAAAGCAAAATCCCAGAAAGAATCAAAAGGCTTTCCAAATACTTCAAAACAAGATTTACCCCGAAAAATCCGAAAGAAACATTGAGACTTACACTTGAAAAACCTCATCACATGACCTATCAGCTTATCAGAAGAAAAACTGGTCGTATTCTAACGCTTTTCAGGGATTTAGACTCGATCTTGCAGAGATCTGGGTTGAAAATCAGTTGCAGGGATTACATCAGCCTAGCAATTTTTGCCACATTTCTAATTTCGCTTGCTTCACTATCGGCTATTCCTTGCTTGCTCATTTTCGCTTTCAACGTTCCTTTTGTTCCCGCGTTCTTGTTTGGCGTCGGTGGAAGCCTCTTTGCAGTTGCATTTTCAATGACTGGCTTCTATATTTACCCGACTTATCGTGCCGACAAGCTTAGAAGAGCGCTGGACGATGAATCAACATTTACAACCGGTTATATGGCGATTCTCGCAAGCGCTGGTGTTTCCCCAGAAAAGATTTTCTATTCAATATCAAATCTCAGTGTGCCTTTAACCATCTCCGAAGAAGCTAAAAATGTTGTCAGAGACATAAATCTCTTCGGTTTAGACATAATCTCTGCATTGAAGGAAACTTCAAAACGGACACCTTCTGAGAGTTTTCGTGAAATGATAGAAGGTTTTGTCTCAACAATTCATTCTGGCGGAAATCTGGGAGCATACCTTCGTGAAAAATCTGAACAGTACATGAAACTAAAAAAAATCGGTCTACGCAAGTTTTCTGATACATTATCCATCTTATCAGAGTTTTATGTGACTTTGCTTGTTACAGGACCTTTGCTTCTTGTCATCATGCTTGCGGTTATGGCAATGCTTGGCGGCGGCAGCCTAGGCATGCTGAGTCCAGACCTTCTGCTCAGTATGCTTACTTACCTTGGGATTCCACTAGGCTCCATAATATTCCTTATAATCCTAGACACCATTTCGCCTAGATGGTAAAAAAAATGCCCGAAATAGAAAAAAAAATAAAAAAAATCGCATGGATTTCCTCGATTTCATTAGCTGTAGTTATAATGTCATTTGCCTACTTCATGTTTTGGGGAACCACAACATTTGACGAGTTTATTTTCTTCGCCGTGATGATTGCTGTTTTCCCACCAACAATCCTGAATTACATGGATTACAAATGGAGAAAAGCTGTGAACGAACATTTACCAGACCTTTTCAGAAGCATAGTTCAAGCCCAAGAAACCGGTATGACCCTTCCTCAAGCATTAGAGGAAGCCTCCAAGAGGGATTACGGACCACTTACAAACGAATTGAAAAAAATGACTACGCAAATTTCTTGGGGGATGACATTTGAAGACGCACTCCTAGCCCTAGGAAGACGCGTTAACACAGTGCTCATACAAAGAACTGTGCCCATAATAATTGAGGCAAGCCGTTCAGGAGGGCATGTGGAAAGAGTTTTTGACCCAATGGGTAAGTTTATACAGACAACACTTCTGCTTGATAAAGAACGGCGAAACCAGACAAGACCATACATTGCAATAATTTACGTGGCATTCTTCGTATTCTTATTCACAATAATACTGCTTTTCAAGTCATTCTTTGCCAGTATAGAAGGACTGCCAATACTTGGGTCAGCGGTGATGGCGCCTGAAGGAATGCAGCAAATATTCTTTCACATGACAGCGATTCAAGGTTTTTTTGGTGGGCTTGTTGCTGGGAAGATGGGGGAAGGAACTATAAACGCTGGGCTAAAACACAGCTTAATTCTTATGACCTGTGGATACGTCGCCCTAAAATTCTTCTTGTGAGGTGGAGAAAACGGTTAGAAAACTTAAGAGATTTTTCCGTGATCGACGAGCCATAACTCCTGTGTTGAGCAATCTTTTGCTCACGGTTGTGGCTGTAGCTGCCATGTCGATTGCTACAACTGCCACTTATGTGATCACAACTAATCTGCGAGAAACCATGAGTGAACGCGTTATAATAGAGGATTTATGGTTTAACAACTCGACCGGAAACATCAGCATCTATCTTCTTAATGTTGGAAAAGTTGCTGTTCACATTTCAGCTGTTTACGTCAATCACACTTCTCAATCTTTCACTTCTTCCAATTTGGAAATAGGTGAGCACGGCTGGCTTAATATTTCATACAGCTGGGTTTCCGGCAGCCTACACTATGTAGATATTGTCACAACCAGGGGGACGCATGTTGGAGGCTATTATAATGCGCCTTAAGCATGATAAGCATGGAGTAAGTAACGTAATAGTTATCATGCTAAGCCTAGTTCTAATAGTAATCATAGTTGCCAACGTAGTGCTTTGGAGTTATCGGATGAACCAGTTAGATTGGGAAAAAATGCAAGAAGACATTGATATCACCGATGTTACGCCCATAGAAGACATTTGGTTGTACAATCCTTCTGATGCTCTTGGAGGATCAACAAGCCTGTTGTCTGGAGACGTTTCAAATCTCGTGTCAGATGACAGTGTCTACATGATTTTCAGAAGCTACTACAGCGGTAACACAACGATTCAATCCATTGCCAACATGAACTTCACGTCAGGTGCGGCAGGTTGGGTTTATGGAGAATCAAACGACGTTAATAATTTTGCAAGTGGTGCTTGGTCGTCTACAGGAGGAAACTGTGACCCAGGGTGTTATGATCTTATGGTGGATGACCCTTTAGCTACAAAAAGTTTTGATGTAGAGCAATGGGTGAACTACACCTTTACGGTAGATACGATTCCTTCAAAAGCCATAATATATGTATATGCTTCTTATAGATACACTTCTGATGATAATGCAACAGGCACGCCAAAGATTAAGCTAGTAAGACCAGACGGTATTGTTGTTGATGTTTGGATAGGAAGTACAGTCACATTAGCAGCTGGTAGTGATACAGGCCATAATTATGTTTCAGTTGATGCTACGTCTAATTTTACAATGACAGGAACCTATCAGCTGAGTCTTTATACGCATACAGATTCGCTTAAGGCAGCTGACAAAGCAACAGTTCATAATTACTGGGATGACGCTGGAATAACCTTAGCAGCTCCAGTTTACACGGCGGAAGTCGAGTTCACAGGCTTGAGTAATATTGAAGATTGGAATCAATTGAAATTGACGGTAAACAGTGCATGGACAATTAGTTCGGTAAACGTTACTTTTCAACTTCATGATTATATATTAGGTGGTTATCCAACAAGTGGAAGCGGCCATATGACTTATACTTCAGACAGTACACCAAACACTGATGAAAATAGAAGCCAGACGATAAATGTCAACACAACTCATTTTAGAAATGCTACTGGTCACTGGAAGATGAAGATTAAGGGAGTTAAGGCGACAGATACACCGTTTGATTTCAAAGCTGATTGGATCGAATTTAGGGCAGTGAACATCGGGACGGTTTTCACCTTTGAGAATGGGGGCCCTCTAACCTCTCATCTAGTTTCTTTATGGATAAACAACTCAACAAGTCATCAAAGATACGACGCAAACATATTCATCAACTCTGGAGACATGGAATCATACCTTCGCAACGACATAATGTTACCAAACAAACCGTACACAGTTAAGGTCGTCACGGAAAGAGGAAACACAGCTGTGTTTACGAGTCATTAAACTGAATAATTGCTTTTATCTACTTTCAACCGTTACTCTTTCTCAAGCAACTTGCCCTTCAGGTTTTCTATGGCTTCTTCTTGATTTCTCGCCTCAACTATTTCAATATTGTACAGTTCCGCCATTTTCTTCCCATTTTCATTCATTCCCGGAATCGCAATTAAGTAGGCATGATCTGGAGAAACATCGAATATCTTGGCGAATAATGCGATTACTGGCTGTTCCAGAACAAAACCTTCTGTCGACGATGCCAAATCAATCACCGTTACTTCTCTTTTTGTGTCTCCTTTGTAGGCTACTATGTCAAACACGTGGTTTGCCCCAGATCTACCCTTGAGAAAAGCATGACTTTCAACCTCAAATCCGTTTTCTTGCAGAAGCTTGCTAATAGGTGTAATTATAACCCAGTCTGCTGCAGCCTTTTCTCTAACTTCTTCTTCCAAGCTGTAGGTGTAAACGTCTTTAATCACTGCATCTTCAAAAGCTGAGTTTGATTGGCAGTCTCTACAGAAATGTGCGGTATCTGGAATGTCAAAGCTTTTGCTGCAATCTTTGCAAGTACACCATATTCCAGCCCTTCTATAATCAACATCAAGCTTTTTCAGTTCTTCATGGCACTTTGGACACATGAGCCTATCCTCCTTGCGGAAGTTTTCCTCCACATCCATGTATCCACACTTAACATGTTCAATTAAGGAGCTTTTATGAATATTGAACGACTTGCAGTATGGACAACAATAATGCACAGAAATATTCGCGGAACCACATTCCGGACAATAAATGATCTTGTCGTAAAGCCTTCTTTTTAACATTCCAGCTTTGTGAAGCCCATTCAAGAAATCGTTTACACTTGCGGCATCACCAATGATTGACTCAACAATCGGGTATCGATAACCCTGCTCAGGATCATAAACGGGTTCAAGTTCATTTATTTCACCGCTTAGAAACTTGCTTAGAAAAGCTTGTGTATTGCGGTCCTTGTGAAGTTCCGCAGGTTTTATTTTCTTATTTGTCTTTGGCATTATCTTCCCAAGTCGAGCTACTATCTATAAACAAGATAGTGTTTCAAAAATATAATGTTTGGTTGCTTTTTAAAGCTGCTACATATACCACGCCAAGTTTAAGGACTGCAGAAACGTTCTGAGTCTCGCCACATGGTTGATTTAGGAAAAGTGATATTAGATGAGCTTGCAATCAAAGCATGTGGTAAGTTGTCCAGTGTACAACTTTGTCTTTTACATAACCTATGGTAGGGCCTTTGCTTGCTCCTGATGCACATCCTTTGTGCAATGTAGATTTGTCAAGTGTCCGAAGTGTGGACATAAATTCCCTCTGCCGTAACATTGAAAAATTCACTTAAATATTCCTAATGAATGGTGACACCTGAAGAATTTTCTTTGTGATGAATAAGAATCTTCACAGCCTTACGCAGCACCACCAAAACCTGAACGAACATATTTGCAGCCAATATAAAGAGGTTAGGGCTTCAATATTCAGAGTTAAGATCAACGTGCAGTTTTCACAGTCACATTTTTTAATGGGAACACTCATATTTCAACAACAGCATAAGCTCATCAAGCATAACGCTGGACAGTGATTAATTGACAATAAAAAAGCCTCAGAAACGCTTAATCTTTCAATGGGCAACACGTAAGGGTTTAGTGACGATACTTCTATTTCTAATCGTAGCTGCACTAATTGAATATTCTGTTGTCCTTTACGCCGTGAGCCTCGGAGTTAAAGATGAAACTTTGCTACGGTGGAGTTTTCCATTTCCGGGTGCTGATTGGATTATTACAATAGCAATTAGTCCAATCTTTCACATGGTTCCAATTGCTGTAATAATTGCGCTCATGTTCAGCTGGACGTATTTGGCAAGTCATGTGGCAGCAATACCACCACAAAAATGGACACGAAAAGTCAAGCCACTCGCCAAACGAAAGAACGAACGGAGGATCAAAGAAATGAAAAGGCAGACTGCAAGAATAAGTGGCTTCTTTGGAAAAGTAAAGTCCAAGTTGTTGAGCAGTGGGGGCATCTCGTATCTCTGGGAGAAAATGTCTTTTGCAAGAGCAACAATTAAAAGTGCCTCAGCGGTGCTGCTAGTTTTCGTTACATTAACCCTTCTCATGTCCCTCCTGACGTACCCACAGCTAATCTATTGGACAGTGTCAAACGTCTATCAAAATAACCCTGTCTTTCTAGGCTTTGTAACAGCTACAAACAACTTTGGAAAGGGCATTGCAGATGTTTTGCTTCCCATCGGCTGGGTTTGCTCAGCCGTAAACAATGCTTTACTGTCTGTCGCACCACGTTTTAGAGACCTTGCCCAAAATCTTGGAGGCTTAATGAAGCCGTTGGTTAAGTTAGATGACGTTGAAAAATACTTGGTTTTTCAAAACGTCGCTATGTGGGTCTCTGCCTTGACGATGCTTTCTTACGGACAATACCAACGAAAAAGTTATCGACATAAGAGAAGCAGGCGACATTGAGAGGCTTCCAGAATGGCTAATCGCCCAAGATTTGGGCCAGCTGGAGTTCCCCTAGCCTTTAGGGATATGAAGGCAGAATTGGCCGATGTCCCCAGACTTTTAAGGAACGTAGGACTTGACGCTTTTGAGTATCAAGCTGTACGTTGGGGTGCGAAGCCGCAGATCAAAAGGGAAAAAGCAGAGGAGCTTGGCTTAAAGGCTGATGAACACGATGTTTGGCTAAGTCTTCATGGTTCCTATTTCGTGAACTTCTGTGGGAAAAGAGAAACAGTTGAGGCCAGCAAAAATCGTTTAATCGCTTGCGCAACAGCGGCTGAATGGATGAAGGCTCACATTGTGGTTTTTCACCCAGGGTTCTACAGCAAAAGACAGCCAAAAGAAGCTTTCAAAGATTGCATGGAAGCTTTGAAGGAAGTTGTTGAAACCATGAGAAACAGGGGAATTAGGAATACCAAACTTGGCCCTGAAACCATGGGGAAAATCTACCAGCTTGGAAGTCTAGACGAAACATTAGCCTTATGCGAGGAAGTTGAACAGACACAGCCAGTAATTGATTGGGCGCATTTGCATTCAAGGTGTGGAGGATGCTTCAAAACAGATGAGGATTTCCGCAAAGTTGTAGAGGAAATCGAAAGGCGATTAGGGACAGAAGCTACTAAAAACATGCATTGCCACTTCACAAAGGTTGAGTTCACGAACAAGGGAGAAAAACGCCACCATACATTGAATGAGATAGAGTACGGACCAGACTTCACAACGCTTGCGCAAGTTATAGCTGAGTTCAAACTAAAACCAGTCATAATAAGCGAGAGCCCATTCCCATATGTAGATGCAATAAAAATGCGTCAGCTCTTCCACAAGGAACTTGAAGGCTAAAGCTTCCTTTAATATAACAAATACGTTCAGCGTATAATCATCTAGGCTTCCAAAGTCCCTCTTCTTGCCACGATATATCCAGTGAAAATCCATGTCAGAGCAAGATATATAATTGCAATTATATCAAAAAGTAAATTCTCTCCTAAGACATGGTAAAGCGTATATCCTGAAAATGTTGTTGCAATGAAGAACAATGCAATAACAACCCAGAAAACCCAAACTCTATTCCTGAACAAACCGTAGGCAGCAATTAAGCTTAATATGCCGATTATGCCTACATGAATGAGGCTGAAATCAACTACTGCCAATATAGCAAAACACACTATTCCAACGGTTGCATAAAAGACAAAAGCTGCGAACGTTACAACATTCATATTTTTAAGCTTGGATTTGAGCGACATCCATGAACCGCCTTTTGACCTAAATGCATTAGCAGTAACGTTAATAAGTTTAATGTTTAAAAGGCTTCGCTCCGGACTTCATTAGCACGCGCAGTACATGATTGCCGGAGATTAGGGCAATACTTGTTTGAATTAGAAAGCTTACCAACGTAATGACAACAGAAAAGCTTAGAAGAAAAACCAGTAGAAATAAGCGATCTAGGAAAGGGAGGAAGGACAAAATGAGTTATTATGAGCTTTTTGCGTCACAGTCTAATGTTTTCAGCGGTTATCAAAAATCCTTTGAAAAAGCGGACTACATAATTCTAGGCGTTCCCTTCGATGTTACAAGCACGTACAGAACTGGAGCAAGATTTGGACCCAACGCTATTCGAGCAGCATCCTTGAACATTGAAACCTACAGTTTCCGTACAGGCATAGATATAGAAGATTTGCAGCTGCATGATCTGGGCGATTTACACGTTTCCACCGACATAAAGAAAACATTGGAGAAACTGGAGCTTGTCATAAAAGATATTTTGCAAACAGGAAAAAAGCCGGTGTCCATTGGCGGGGAACACACAATCACCTTAGGCATATTAAAAGCCTTAGGAGACAAAGCCTCTAAAACGGCGATAATCAGTTTTGACGCACATCTTGACCTACGCGAACAGTACTCAGGGCTGAGACTTTCCCACACAACCTTCATGCGAAGAACAAACGAACAAGTCAAACCGGCAAAAATAATTGAAGTCGGCACCAGAGCAGCATGCAAAGAAGAACTAGAATACGCAAAAAAGGCGGGAATAGAATTTTTCACGGCACATCAACTAAGAAGTGAAGGAACCGAACAGATTACGAGGCGTCTGAAGGAAACATTGGCGCAATATGAGAACATTTACTTGTCTGTTGACATGGATGTTCTTGATCCAGCGTACGCTCCGGCAGTGCAGAATCCGGAACCAGAAGGTCTTGAAACGTGTACTTTACTGGACATTTTATACAAAATATGTGACAAACGTGTAGTAGGCTTTGATGTTGTAGAAATTACCCCAAACTTTGACCATGGAGTCTCAGCGATTCAAGCAGCAAAAGTCATTTCTGAAATTCTATGTTTTTTGGGAAAGCCCCGGAAGATATAATCAAAATGGAAGAAACATGCGCGCTTGCTTTACGTGAGAAAAAAGATGCACTAGCATTAGTGCTGGACACCTGCAAGTATAGCTCACGAAACATGACTGTGACAAGTCGCAAAAACTCTGTTGATAAGCATCAGTGGGTAATTCAGAAGACATTATTTCCTTAACATTTTTGCAATAAAGAAACCATTACATTGATGTATATGTGGATAAAGTCTTTGACATTCCCCCAATCCTCTCAAGCCTGACAAGCCTAGTTTTGGTGTTATCTCAACCAGCGAAAATTCTGGATGCCACTTAAGGAATCGTTCAATAATCCTCTCATTTTCTTCAGCGGTTATGCTGCATGTGGAATAGATCAGGATTCCTCCAGATTTCACGTTCTCTGCACAGTTTTTTATCAGCCTCCATTGAATTTCAGCCATCCTGTCCACAGAGCTTTGAGTAATCCTCCACTTCGCTGAAGGAAGCTTTCTGAAAACCCCAGTGCTCGTGCACGGCGGATCCAAAACTACAACATCCGCTTTCACTTTCAATGGTAATGGAACACGCGCATCAGCAATTACGGGCACAGCAATTTTCACACTCATACGGGAAACACCATTTTTCCAAACATTCATCCTACGTCTTGAATAATCTACCGAGTAAATGAAACCGCAGTTTTGCATTATCTGCGCTAAATATGTGGTTTTTGCTCCTGGTGCAGCACAAATATCTAAAAGAGTCATTCCAGGTTTGGGGTCTGCAGCTTCAGCTGCGAAACAGCTTGCCTTGTCTTGAATGTAGAATAAGCCTTGATAGAAGCTTTTTGTGCTGGTCAGGGGTTGCTTTGCATCAGCAACCAGGTATGTATGCTTTAGCTGTTCAACCTTCTCAATTTCTATTTCGTTTTCAGCAAGTCTTTCCAGAACTTCGTTTTCACCCATCTTAAGAGTGTTAAGCCTTATGTACGTCGGTGATGCTTGCATGTTTTCTTCCAACATAGCTATAGCTGCTTTCCTACCAAAAAGTTTGAAGCAGTACCTCACGTACCATATAGGATGAAAAGTTTGGAGACTTATTCTCTCTTCGTCACTCACGTATTCAATGATCAACGCCGGATTTTGCGTTAGTAATACGCCTAGTACATGCTCAACTTTTTTAAGACTCTTCCATCCAAGAATGGAGCGTACCAGCCTAGCTATGCTTACAGCTTCTTCTATGTTAACTCTAGACCAGTTTTCAGCCATTCTTGTCTGGTAAACATAGAGCCGCAAAAAAGCTTGAACCCCAAAAGTAAATTGACTTATCACATCCGGTTTTAAGGCGTTGTTAATGAATTTGTCGATAAAATTTCGCCGTCTTACAGTTTCCACAACAAATCTATGAGCAAGTTTAACAGCGTTAGAATCGTTTATGCTCAACTGTCCAATGCTTCTTGCCAAGGCTAAACGCTCGCTTAGCTTCTGCATTTCCATCCAGCTCAGAGTTTCAATCGCAAGCATCCAAGCTTCTTTGAACAAATCTGGTTCACTCGCTTAACCAAGCTGTTTTAGAACAGCAATAACTTAGATAAGAACTAAAGGGTATTTTTCTCTTTATTTCACGTCAAGATACCCAAAGCATATCTTCTGAAAAGAGGAATAAATGGCGTGCGCCCCAAAATTGCCAGCCCGAGGAATGAGAATGGAAGTTGACGACGTTGACTCAACAATCAACTGCAAAGGTAGATAAGTTGAAGGCTAGGAATTGACACACGGATCACATGCGGTAAATGCCGAAAGAAGCTAAGGAAAATAATGGCCATCAAACATGGAATAAGGGACACACTGTCCTGAGAAATCTGAGAACTCATTAAGAACAGCAAAACGGATGCAACCGACAAAGTTTCTGCATAATGAAAAAAAGTTGACTCCCCTATCAGCAAAGATTTTAGTCTATCATGTTTATAGAGTAAGCTGGGTTAGGGCTAAAATGGCGCAGAAGTGTTTAACCGAATTCTCTCATACAAAGACTAAATCTACAGAGGAGACCGAAGTAGAAGCCTTACCGTTCACTAAAGCCGTAACAAAAGAAAGAACACAACATGTTTTTCCGCCAGTGGTTCTTGAAAACCTCCCGCCTTCATACTTCGTATCAGCCACATATGACGGAAAAACTAGAAAAGCGTTAATCAAGCTTTATGAACCAAATTCAGGTCGAATCTATTTTTGGTATGACAACACGGGACATAAACCATACTGCCTAACTAATCTTTCACCTTATGAACTTGAAAAAATCAACCGTTTAGTGCAGCATCCAAGTTTTGATCACTTGGAAATAGTGGAAAAGCATGATCCACTATTAGACAAGAAAGCGAAAGTGACAAAAGTTGTGGTGAAAGACCCGCTAGCCATTGGCGGTCGCCCAACAGGATGTATAAGGGATATAATACCGGAAGAATTTCCAAAAGTGTCAGGAACACCTATTGCTCTAGAGAAAATCAAAGTTTGGGAAGCAAGGATAAAGTATTATCAATCATACATTTATGATAGAAATCTTTGGCCTGGAATGATATATGAGGTTAAAAATGGCGATCTTGTCCCGAAATCTTTGAAAGAAGCTGAAGAAATGATCAAGCACATTCGTGGGATTTTCAAAGATGCCACCTCTGAAGAACAAAGATACATTGAGCAGTGGGCGAGGCTTTTGGAATATCCAGCACCAAAGTTCCGCCGCGTAGCATTAGATATAGAGGTTCACTCAGCAATTCCAACAAGGATGCCTGATCCACGTGAAGCTGCTTATCCCGTTGTTTGCGTATCGCTCTATGGCTCTGACGGACAAAAGAGAGTTCTACTTCTAAAAAGACAGAATGTTCAAGAAGGAACTGAGCATCTTCCAGCCGACGTAAACCTTGAATATTTTGACTCTGAAAAGAAGCTTATAAAAGCTGTTTTTGATGCTTTATGGGATTATCCCTTTGTAATCACGTTTAATGGTGACGATTTTGACCTGCGCTATTTGACTCACAGGGCACAAAGCTTTGGGTTCAGAACAGGTGAAATTCCGATAGTGGTTGGTAGACGTGTTTGCTTGCTGAAGTATGGTGTGCATATTGATTTATACAAGTTTTTTTTCAACCGTTCCATACAAATCTACGCCTTCAGTAACCGCTATCGGGATGTTAGGCTTAATGATGTTGGTAAAGCCTTAATCGAAATGGAAAAAATCAAACTGGAAAAAAATATAGGCGAGCTGAACTACACTGAAATCGCCAAATACTGTTTTATGGATGCTGAAATCACTTTTAAACTCACAAACTTCGAAGACGAATTAGTTATGAAGCTCATTCTAGTTCTGGCTAAGATAAGCAGCATGCCCATGGAAGACGTGAGCCGCCAAGGCGTATCACGATGGATAAGAAATTTCATACACCGCGAACACCGCAGAAAAAACATGCTTATTCCAAACGCAGCAGACATCCTAGCCGCAAAAGGCAAGACAGCCACAGAGGCCACTATTAAAGGCAAGAAATACAAAGGCGCAATTGTTGTTGAACCCGTTCGAGGCATTCACTTTAACGTTGCGGTTATGGACTTTCCAAGTCTATATCCATCTATAACAAAAGTGTGGAACCTCGGCTACGAATCCATACGTTGTTCGCATCCAGAATGCCACAATAATGTTATTCCAAACACACCTCATTGGGTCTGCACAAGAAAAAGAGCATTAGAAAGCCTACTAATTGGTTCACTTAGAGACTTACGAGTAAGATGGTACAAACCAAAATCAAAAGACAAGACTTCACCACCAGAAACAAGAAGTTGGTATAAAATCATTCAAGGAGCCCTCAAAGTCATTTTAAACGCAAGCTACGGAGTTTTCGGGGCAGAATCATTCGACCTCTACTGTCCACCAGTTGCCGAAGCAACAGCAGCCATTGGAAGACACTCAATAACCCGAATAATTAACAAGACGAAAGAGCTCAACGTCCAAGTACTATATGGGGACACCGACAGCGTTTTCCTAAAGAACCCTGCAAAAGATCAGATTGAAGAACTTGCACAGTGGACTGAGCGTGAACTGAAAATGAGCTTAGATGTTGAGAAGGTTTACAGATATGCAGTTTTCAGTTCACGCAAGAAGAATTACCTCGGAGTTCTAGAAGACGGCAGCGTTGACGTTAAAGGATTAACAGGTAAAAAAAGGCACATACCGTTATTCATCAAAAACGCCTTCAACACAATGAAAGAACGCCTAGCTCAAGTAAAAACACCAGCAGATTTCGAAAAAGCAAAAAAAGACATCTGCGAAATCGTCCATACCCACTATATACAGTTGAAGAAAAGAGAATGGGAAAACCTAAACGAATTAGCATTCAACGTAGTTTTAGGCGATGCACCAGAACACTACACAAAAACAACACCCCAACATGTTAAGGCAGCAAGAATCCTGCAAAAGAGAGGAATGGAAGTGAAAGCAGGCGACCGAATAAGCTTCGTCAAAGTAATTAAAGAACCACATGTCAAGCCAGTTGAACTGGCAATAAAAAGCGAAATTGATGTTGACAAGTACATAGCCTACCTGCATTCAACATTTGATCAAGTGTTAGATGCATTGAATTTAGACTTCGACGAAATAATAGGATTAACCAAACTGGAACGATTCATGTAACCAACTTTCAACCCTGCTTTTTTCATGAGCTGCAAGGTTGAATAGCCCACAAGATTGATGCTAATCAAGGATCCAGTGAAGATACTCAGCCACCATATCCACAGCTCCATCCCTGTTAGTACCGCCAAATATGTTCCAACAATGAAAGTTATCACAACAGTTGCTGTTGTACACCCAAGAAATTCGCTTATCATGCTATCACGTTTCTGAACAGTTATCTTCCATGCTAGAAAACTAGCAGCAAAATTCGCTAATGCACCTACGCTCATGTCAACAATAACGCTTGGCATTGGACTAATAACGTTTCCAATCAAACAACCTAGAGTCACTCCCACAACGGCAGGCCATCCGAAAATTGCAGACAGTGGAATCAACGCATCAGCAATTCTCACCTGAACTAATCCAAAGCTCAAATTGTACAACAAAAGCAATAGAACTGCATACAAAGCAGCGAAAATCGCCGTCAAAGCTATGTCTCTGCTGTCATGTTTCAATTTGTCACCTCCTACACCGGGATTTATTCAGGCGGAACGGGTGGAGGTTCACTCACCCGCCAACGAAAAACTATCACACAGATTTCATGTTATAAGCATTGCTGTAAGACTTCAACTTTCCGTCCTTGTCAACCCTCCAGCTCTTTCTTCAACACCCTCTCCTGATCGTGTTTCGCTAACCCCTGACTCCGCATCAACATCTGCTATTACTGTTTCATGATCTTCTGTTGCTGGCTTCTTATTTTCCACGCTTGATGATTCACCGGGTCTTTGTTCAACATTTTCTTCCATCATTGTCCTTCCAACCGTTGATTCTACATCAATGTCTTCTGTAGCTAATCTTTCTCTTTGAGAGCGCGGAAATAAATTATGTGGAGGTGAAGGCGTCTTCAAAATTGTTGACAATAGATACATGGCTTCAAACGCGTTTTGATAAACCTTCTGGAAAACGTATGGCACCTTTATGTCGGGATCAACTTCTAACATCTTGTTTATTTCTTCATCTTTACCTGTCAGAGTTGCAGTGCCATCAACTTCAAATTTCACAACACTCGGTTTGGTTGTTAGAAACAGGCTGAAATTCACAACAACCATCTGGCTCCTGCGCTCTTTCTCCTCCAACTTTGCCTTTACGTCGAAACTGACAGCTCCAGTACTACCTCTAGCGCCTAATCTGACACCAGCTGCACTAATTATGTCTATCGCAACCGAAACGTTTGGAATATTCAACGTTGGACAAATAATTAATTCCTCACATTGACTAATTGCACATGGAAACTAGTTCTGAAGCAACCTCCATATTAAGCCTTGTCTTTCAACCGATTTTTGCCTTTTGTGTGTAACAAGATGACACGCACACCACAGTGTAGAAAAACTGCTACAACAATAACCATTGAACCAATAAGGCAGCAGAAGTTGAAGCAGCCACCATGAGCGAAATCAATACAACTACGCGGCGTTCACTCAAGGGACGTTGATTAGTAAAAAGTGTAATCAGACTTCTCCTATGATCTGAGGACAGCTTTTCTCCGTCAAAGGAGACGCATGCTCTAGTTCTGAAAAAGAAATAATTCAGCAAAATCAATGCAGAGTTGATAATGTATGGCAAAATGGAAATCACAAGGATCTGCTCGATGTTCGCAATAACAGCGTAAGAAGCCAAAGTTATTCCAATGGCAAAAGAACCCGTGTTACCTACAAAAATCTTCCCGCGAAAATTAAAGTATGCCAAAACAACATAGATGAGAAGAGGGACGTAAAGCAACACTTGAAAATCAGACGCAGAACCTAATAGAAGACCGAAAAGCACAATGGATGGACAGATAGTTTCAAGACCATTCAACCCACCCAACTGATTCACAGTGTTAGTCACTACAGCAAGAACTGCTGGAATAATAAAAATGTAGAAATAAATGCCGAAATCCACTTTTCCAAAAACATAAGTTGCCATGCTAGGATCACCCTCTCGAAAAGCAACAAGCGGCAAAGCCACAAGGATAGGGAAAAATGTTTTGTAACGCCATCTCAAATCCATCCAATCATCAAGCAAACCCATAAATCCACCGAACAGGATACAGACGGCTAAAGTTAAAGCGGGAAAAACATTGGCAGACACCTCAGGTTCCACTATTCTGAAGCAGTGCAGCAAGAAAAGGTACGTGACACTTGCCAAAATGTAAACTACGCCTAAACCATTTGGAACTAAAGGTTTATTTGGCTTATGATGGTCACGAGCTTTCGGAAACAAGCTATCTCTCCTCTATCAACTCGACCAATCACTATGATATGCTTCCCAGTCTATTTCGTAGAGGCATACCAGCGGTACAATACCGCCATAGTTACTTCCCGTGTCCACTCCAGCAAAATACGCCTCCGTAAAATATTTAGGCTTGATATCTTCACTACTCAACCCATTCCTGAACCATTCCCTCTCTTCAAGATCTCTTCCTCCTTCAATGTTGTTTCTGCACCAATCATGTTTTCCCCAAGCCATCAGCTTGTAAACGGTTGAGTTCATCCCCAGAAGGTTCCATTGCCATCTACCTTGGGGATACTCTTGGGTTCTAGTGTCATTGTAGAATCCGAAGGCGTCTTCATCAGTCCATGAAGAGCGGTTATCAATGAAACCGTCTTCTACAAATCTGTCACGGGCTTTCCCTGAAATACGTGCCATCCACATCCATTTTCCCTCGTCCCCATAGCCAATCCAACGTCCATAAGTATCGACAGTAGTGAAAACGAGAATGTACTTTGCATCATATAATTCCAGCATTTTCAATGCTTGCGTTTCATTAGCCATGAAAATAAAGCCGATATTCTCTATCTGAGTGGTATTTATCGTACCATTATCAGCAAGTGACGTCGCATTACCAAGAACTGTTATCCAATATCCGTAATCCCACCAGCTGCACACAACACTAGTTGCTTCAAGATTACTCTGCATCCAATTCAACATATCCAGCCATTCCCTCACGGGTTCGCTAGGTACTATTGGAAGGCTACCTGCGGTGACGGTGACCGGAGACCAAGCTTGCTTGTACACTTTAGGCATTGGAAAAGCAAATTGTGTCATTAGAATGAGGAAAAGCAGAAATACGGCGGAAAAGCTAAATTCCTTGCCAATAGGTTGCAAACCATACTTTTTTTTCACACCAATTCTCGGCGATTCCTTCAACAGGGTGTTGAATGGCTTTAATATCCCTATTATTCCTACGGATGCCAAAAGGCTGAATATCGGAGCCATAAGCACAAGCAAACGTACCATGGAGCAAGCAAAGTAAAGAGAGGTTAAACCCAAAATCATTAGATACAAGTTTTTGTCGTTAAGGTCTCTCAATATAAAGAAGAAGCTGACTATAAAGAAAATTATTACTATTCCAAAATCATAGTAGATCGGCCCCCAAGCCGAGATTCTATGTTCAGCCACAGATTCTATAAGTGGAATCCCTGCTCGTTCCAGCGGGTTTATAACGGACATGAACTTTGTTGCTATGCCTCGCATGTGACCCAGTTGCCAAAGAACGGAAAAGCCACCAATCAACACGACAAGAAGGACTGCAACAGAAATAATTTTCCATTTTGCTGATGTCAAAATTCGAAAAATTTCACGAAGACATAGCAGTGCAAACACGCCAGCAACCGGCAGGATAATGCTTGTGGTGAGATAAGTCGGCTTAATCCTTGGTACACATATTGCAATGAACAAACCTAGCCCGAAAGTTATGCTGTAGGATAACAGAAGACGCTCTGTATATCTCTTTAGCAGTACTGACATAAAAACGAATAGTACTGTAACTCCGATGATGTAGTATGAGGCGCCCCATCCGGAACAGAAGTATCCCAACACTGCACCTGATGCGAGTGAGTATTTTATGCTTGAATTCAGCGATCTATCCTTTTCTGTTGTCCTCAGAAAAAGAAATGTAAACAGCAGAAGAGCCAGTATTCCTATTGTTTCGTCGTCGAAGAATCCAACTTGGGTTCTCTGAATGTAGGAAGGACTTAAAGCTAGAAAGAGGGCTGCGAAAAGCCCCACGGGTTTTCCACCTATATCCTTGCCCAAGAAATATATCACCAAGCTGGCGAGCATACCTGTAATGGCTGGAAAGATTGCGCAGAAATTCATCAAACTGATATTTACGCCCAACCATGAGGTTATGCTGTATAGAAAAGCTGCTGTCAGCGGTAACCCGGGATATGACACCTTCAAAAGATCTACCCCTTGCGGATACCAACTTCGACTGTCAATCCAGTTTAGATTAGACCATGTCCAAAACGCAAACCCGTTGTCTAATATACGCTCTGTGAATCGATATTGATGGTACGGGTCGAATTCAGATAGGTGTAGTTGCACTGAGCCTACTTTAGGGTCGATCTCCCATCGTAGAGGAAAAAGACGTATTGTAAGAGCTATGAAGAGTATTAGCATTAGAGCTGATAAAGTCAGCAGGGAGCTATGATTCATCTTGATGCGGAGTTTTCCTAAACTTTTTAGGCTGCTGACAAAACGTTTCTTGGACAGGAGACTTCTAACCCTCATTTGACCATCTCTTTAACACAGATTATTTAGGTGTTTTATTTCTCTTACGGTCAATTAACAGTTTTCACGTTGAGGCTTTGCGTTTATAGCCGTATTTTTCAGTGTCATAAAAGGGAAATGACACGATATTACCTTTTGCTAATCTATTGCGTATTTTAACGTTGACAAAGTTTCCCTTCTGAGATTGAACTGTCTGAACATAAGCCATTCCTATACCATATTCAAGTAATGGTGAAAATGTTCCGCTTGTCATGTACCCAATTTTTCTGTTTTTGTCGTCACAAACTTCGAAGCCTTGCCGAGGTACGCCCTGCTCTATCATCCGTATCCCAACCCGTCTACGCTTAACTCCCTCATTTTTCTGTTTCAACAACGCGTCTTTCCCTATGAAATTTTCTTTTTGGAGTTTTACAACGAAGCTTAGCCTTGCTTCCAAGGGAGTGGTACTTTCGTCAATGTCATTCCCATAAAGGCACATTCCTGCTTCAAGCCTTAAGGTATCTCTAGCTCCTAGGCCGCAGGGTTTTATTCGAAAGGGTTTACCAGATTTAAGGATAGCGTTCCATAACTTCACGGCATTGTCAGGTCTCTTTAATGAAGCGTTCCATACGAACAATTCAAAGCCATCTTCACCTGTGTAACCGGTTCTGGAGATAAAAACGTCTATATCTGCCAAACGCGAACGTTCACACTTGAACCTTCCAATTTTGCCTAAATCAGTTGCGCAAATCTTCTGAAGCGTTTTTTCAGCGTTTGGGCCCTGAACCGCGAACATTGCCACATTATCTGACACATCTTCGATCTTTACATCGAATTCTTCAGAGTTTCTAACTAGCCAGTTGTAATCTTTTTCTCTGTTGCTTGCATTGAAGACCACAAGAAATTCTCCTGTCACCAACCGGTATACAACAAAATCGTCTATTATACCGCCATTCATATTGCACATAACTGAATACTGGGCACCGTCTGGTGGTGCCAGAGAAATATTGTTTGTAATCACATAGTTTAGGAAGTCTTCAGAGTCTTCACCCGTGATTACAACGCGCCCCATATGAGAAATATCGAAGAGACCGACGCTTTTTCTCACCGCTAAATGTTCGGGGATTATTCCCTCAAACCATAAGGGCATTTCAAAACCGGCGAAATCAGTTGTTTTTGCTGTTCTCATGTGCACTTCATGAAGTTGGATTCTACGTGTATT
>SOJA01000051.1 GCA_004376975.1 Candidatus Bathyarchaeota archaeon | reverse complement strand
AATGCTTTTTCAGTTTTAAGCATTACCACACCGCTTTATCGCACGCTTTATCCACTTTTGGCCATAAAACACTGCGCTTTCTTAGGATGTAGTCGGTTATGCCTGCGAAAATCGCTGTTTGAACAATTAGGCCATAGAATAGCGAGAGCAATAGTTTACGCCCTGATTCAAAGAGACCCAGAAACAGCAAAGTTGCTATCCCTACACTTAGCCAGACGGGCCCACTTGAGAACCACAGAATCCAAACCACAATTGGAGTAAGAACTTCCAGAAAAAAGAGTAGAAAAGGAAGTAAAATCACTCTGAAAAGGTAGGATGGAAGTATTAACATTCCAAAAAAACCATACTTTGGTTTGAGTAAAAGATGCTTGAATCTAACAGTGCCTTGAATTGCTCCAGTGGTCGTCCTCCTCTTTTGTATTATTTGAGCTGAAAAACCCGCCGGCGTGCCTTCGTAAACACGAGCTAGCGGCTCGCAAACACAACGAAGGCCCACGCTTCTTGTTTTCAAGAGGATGAAACGGTCATCGTTAATTATATTCTCTTCTAGTTTTCCTAAGACAGATTTGCGAAAAGCACAGAGCTCGCCTGACAAAAATGAGACAGAATCCAAACTTGACTCCCACATCCTAACTTTTTGCCTAAAAATCTGGAAAAACAAGTGGTTCATCTTGCCGACAACAGACTTATCAGAAGTTATAGTCAAATTGCCTACTACAGCCCCAACTTCTGGGTCAGCAAAATTCTTTACGAGTTCCCTTACAGAATCCTTTTCCAATCTCGCATCCGCGTCAGTTAGCACTACAATGTCACTTTTGCACCTTTCTAGACCGATGTTTATTGCAGAAGCTTTACCTAGTCTTTCTAGTTGTTTTATTAATTTTATTTTTCCTTCATAACTGTATTTTGAAAGCTTCATGTAGGTGTTGTCTTCTGAACCAGATTCGATTGCAATTACTTCGAATCTGTTTCGAGGATAAACGATTTCAAGTGTCTCCTCAATCTTGCGATCAATGAAAGACTCGACATTGTAGCAAGGAATAAGAATGGAGATGAAAGGCATGAAACTATCCGATTTTTGCACTGGTTTTGTCTTCAATTTTGCTAGGATGTAAACTAAAAGGAAATAACCGAAATAAATTATCACGAATAGGAAGAGAGCAACTAGCCAAGCCATTATTAAGAACAGGGGCAAATCCATAGGACAAATTCACCTACGAGTCCGTAGGAGTAAGTAAGTAGAGAAGATAATTATCAGGCTTCTTAAGGCGTAACCAACAATGTTAGAAGCAACTTTAGAATTTCCGTATTTGCGAGAGTTAACTTGAATAGGAATTTCAAAGCAACGGTATCCTTTCAAACATAGTATAAGTAACATCTCTTGAGTGTAAGTGAATTTTGATCTTAAACTTAAAGCCAAAAGTGCTTTCCGACTAAATGCTCTAAAACCTGTTTGGGCATCTGTCAGTCGTGTTCCAACCAAAACGTTTATCATGAAAGTCAAAAATCTGTTTCCATACTTTTTTATCGCCGACATGTTATCGGGAGATCTCTGCAAGAAGCGGGAACCCAGAACCAAACCAGCTTTACCTTCAATGATGGGTTGCATAAGACGTGGAATATCTTTGGGCCTATGTTGTCCGTCAGCATCCAAAATTACTACAATGTCAGGCTTCAGCTTTTTTGCATATATTATTCCCGTAATCATAGCGGCGCCTACACCTTGGTTCTCAGAGTGTTGTAGCACGGTAGCACCGGAATCCCGCGCTAGTTTCCCAGTTCGATCTGTCGAGGAGTCGTCCACTACAACAACACGGTCTACGTATTTTTTTGTCTCTTTGATGATGTTCACAATGCTTTTCTCCTCGTTGAAAGCAGGAATCAGAGCCAGATACATAAGAAAGCCTCAGCCAAAGATGTTCTTGAGAGATGTTTTTAGAACCATTTAACCCTTTTGGCGTCAGAAAAACCTTCATTTGGTTGCCATCACGTTTGAAAATTTTTTCACAATATGTTTAATACCATTTATAGGTCCTAGTGCCTTTTGTAAAGGCATTGCAGTGTTCATGCGCATATAAGCATCGCCTTCGAAGAGGGAAGAGGATGTTACCTGGAAGGAGGATAAAAAATGGTTTCCCAACAATCGCATTTCGTCATCAATAAGTTCGCAGCATATTACCAAAGCCATTCTTTCCGTGTTGAATCTCCTGCTTTTATTAATAAACGTGAGTTCGGCTTCCTTTTGTTCGAGGGAAAAACTATGCTTAGGCACAAGA
>SOJA01000088.1 GCA_004376975.1 Candidatus Bathyarchaeota archaeon | reverse complement strand
GACTATGACTTAGGAAATACGTCTCTCACATTCAGTTTTTCAGGCTTAACCTTGGCTCCTCCAATAGACCCTGCGGATTCTAACCCTGCTCAATTCAAGCTTGAACGCTTCTTCAACCTCACTGCTGACTCATTGTTTCCAAGTTCAGAGGAGCAGCTTAGAATTACAGTTGAAGGAGCGAGCAATGTTACGCATGCTGTGACGCTAGTTGATACCGGGGGTGCGCCGACACCTAATCAAACTGGTCCAAGCAACAGCTACATGATTTGGTATAACCAGTCAATCAGCAGCATCAAGGATTTGACATTTCAAATTGACCCTCAAGCGTACGCTGCCAGAGTGCTAGTAATTGATCAAGTAGGCGATCCCATGCAAGATGCAACTGTGAAAGTGTATTGGCCAAACGGAACGCTCTACAAGTCGCTGACAAGTAATGACTTCGGATACACAACATCCTTCACTGTGGATTATGAACACATGCCCTATGGAAAATACAATATCACAGCTACATGTCAAGGTGTCTCGTCTGCCAAATCTTTGATCATCAGTTACAGCGGAGTCTACACTATAGATCTGCCGACAACGGGTTCACAGAAAACTGAAACTATTACTGATCCAGATTCTGTCAATGCTACAAACCCATTCGTAATCGATGCTACGGATAAAACTTCTTCTGAACTGATTATCACTGAGATCGATAAGCCTGTTGAAGTAACGATGAGAAATGTGACAAGCCTGCCCGAGGGCGTGGATCCACCGCCGGGCACCTTTAAACTAGTGGGCAACTATGTGGAAATTATTGCTAATGAAACAGACGCCACTGTTAATGCTACAATACGCATATACTACGCACCTGAAGAAGTAGCTGAACTGGGACTGGTTGAAAGCTCATTGCAAATCTGTTATTGGAACGCTACCGAAGGCAAGTGGATTCCAGTTGAAAGTCAGGTAAACACTGATGAACATTATGTTTGGGCTGTTGTCAGCCACTTCAGCATATGGGCAATCATGGGGCAACTATCACCATTCTGGACTCAATTTTGGTTCATAGCTTTAATTGCTTGTGTCATTGCGCTAATCATCGCTGCTGGCGTTATCTACACTGTAAAAAAGAAGAAGCCAACTGAACAGTAGAACCCTCCCTTTTTTTTTATTTTACCATCAGATTCATCAGTTTTGAACTGGTAAAAAAAACTCTACTTTTTTCCTGTCAAGCGTGCGTTTCATTTTTACGCTTGTAGATGGGCCCTGTTTGGTCATCCTGTAACATGTTTGCTGATACAAAGTATTATGATCCTGTTTGAAGCAGGAAATAACAAATTTTTTCTACTTACTCTCTAACAGTTTAAAGGTTATATCCAAGAAGTTCAGCATAGCTTGGTAGAGGATGTTATACTGTTGTTCAAAAAGATTTTAGTTCCATTAGACGGTTCTGAACATTCGCTGAGAGCCTTGAAAATCGCCACCCAAATAGCTAAAAGATTTGATGGAAAAATTACTCTAATTCACGTGTATTCGATTGGCGCAAGAACAATCGTTATGCCTGAACCAACAACTATGACTCCTCCAAGTGTTCCAATCATGACTCCTGCTGACTTCTCCAATGTGGTTGATGCTGTCTGCAAGGCTGGTACCACAATTCTGGCAGATGGTGAAAGCAAGGTCAAGGCTGAGGAGGTGCAAGTTGGAACTTTGCTTAAGGAAGGTCATACTGTTCAGGAAATACTTAGAACCGCTAAAGAAGGTGAATTCGACTCGATTATCATGGGCGTGAGAGGTTTAAGCAAAATAAGAGAGATACTTCTTGGCAGCGTAAGTGATGGAGTAATTCGAAATGCATCATGCCCAGTTCTAGTGACTAAATAGATAATATTTAAACAATAATCAAGCACTCGTCGGCATCTGGAGTTACATATTAAAATGGGAGGCTGTTGCATAGGAGATACTGTGAAGGAGTAAGAAGCAGTGTGTCCTTTCTTCCTTTTCTGCAATGTTCAACGTTAAAGATATTACAGGGAAATCGCATTTTGCTGGTTGAAGCCCGGTGGTGTAGCGGTCAAGCATGGCGGGTTCTGGACCCGCTGACGAGAGTTCGAATCTCTCCCGGGCTACCATCCTCTAGATGCGAATTCATACCGTTTTTGCGATAGGCTTTAAGCAGCTCCTTCACGACGGTTTTCTTAAGCACAAAGCTTAGCGCGCGCTCAGCCTATTCCTACTTTCTTTCCTGTCTCTGTTTTTCCTTTCTCAGGTATAATTCACTCTCTAGGTACCTTTGATTAT
>SOJA01000001.1 GCA_004376975.1 Candidatus Bathyarchaeota archaeon | reverse complement strand
AACAGCAATCAGTAAATGGAGGCATTCTCCTTGAAGACGTTGAACGATTCGCTATCTCGTGCAATAAGTTAACAGAACGAGCTTTTATTACCCTCGGCTGCATATCCTAGAGTATTGTTATCTCTTTTTCATAATAAAGAACACCGATCCATACCGTCTAGGATTCTTCTTGAACATGTCTATCTCCCGCTGGTCATTGTCAAGTGCCACAAGAGCCTTGGGATCATCAGCATGTTTTGCTCGGATCTCGTTAATTCGCTTTTCCAGAGGAGCATAGTATTCAATCCACCAAGTGTCTTCGCCCAATGTGAAATACTCAAGTAGCTCATAACCGCAACTAGAGATCTGTTCTAATTTCTCTGTGATATTCCCTATTTCATCATGAACTACGAGGAACCCATTTGGTTTGAGGAAGCGCCGCCACTCCTTGAGCCCCCTTTTGAAACCGATTACTGATATGGAGCCCTCGGCCCAGATGATATCGAAGCTTTCATCCGGGAAATCCATATCGAACATTGAGCATTTCAGGATCTTAACTCGGTCTGATAGCCCTGCCTTTTCGATCTTTCTCGTAAGTCTATCTAGGAGAGGCTGGTTGATATCCAACCCTATTATTTGTCCATTACTTAACCTTACCAGTTCCATAGTCGGGACGCCCGAACCACAACCTACATCCAGAATGTGGGGCTTATCCAATTTGGGAAGCATGTGAAACGCCTTCCTCGTGTATTTACTGAGACCCTCTCTTAGCAGGTCTTTATCTGTCTGTAATATTGTTTCTTCGGTCATTAATCTCAGCCTATTTTGCGAAGTTCGCATTGTCACTCTTTTTTCAGGAGACTATATGTTCTCTTGCTTCTTCTGGAAAGTCTAAATAATCCTCTGTGTGTTACCTTGGAGACTATTTCATGTTCTCTCATGTGATGGTCACTGAACGAGAGGGTGCCGTCTGGTTTTAATACTCGATGTAATTCAGCTAATACTCCGTTTGGGTCGCTCAAGTCGTGAAAAGTATCATACAGCAGGATAACGTCCACGCTGTTATCAGGTAGCCCAGTCTCGCAATCAGAAAGGATGGTCTCCACATTTGTGAGCTGCTTCTTAGAAGCGATTCTTTGAACCGCCTGCACTGCAAGTGGATGAATATCCAGAGCGTAGATCTTACCCGATTTGCCCACTAGCTCAGCCAGAGGAGTAACATAACTCCCCGGTCCGCAGCCGTAGTCAAGTACTTGAAACCCCGGTTTTATGTCCACCTCCTTCAAAACATTCATGCGGGGTAACAAGAAATCACGAAATTTGTATTGAAGGGCCATAAGTTTGAAATCGAAACTGCATTTTGGTTTATCCATTATGCCTTCCTCACATTTTCTTTAATAGACGACCCCAAGTCAAAGTTGTTATCTTTGCTGCCCTGAAAGGTGGTGAGAAATAAAGAGTAACATGCTGGCGATCAGATATGGCAACCCCAGTATTGACCAGACCATGAAGTGATTGCGCCCAGCGAAAATACCGATATGCACACCTAATCCCGCCGAAGTTACGACCAGCAGTATGCTAGCAGGTAGATCTCGCCACCAGATTATAACGCAGCCAGCCAGTGCAACTAAGCCAATCATAACCAGCAGGCCGCCTTCTACAGAAGTCGTTATAAAGCCCTGCGCAAGGAATTCACTGATAGCTTCGCCAATCAGCATAGTTGCCCCGAAGACCGTTACAATGAGACAGATTATCCGCGCTGCCCATCTCATTCGTTTCGCAAGATGCGGTAGGTTTCTGGCTGACATCTGTTGCTCCTGAGTAGCATAGTGAACGCTACGTTATATGCATTTCGTGTTTAGGCACACCGTTATCCAGATAAACCACAAATTTAACTCTTCTTCCCTTCATGATCTGTCTCTCAGACTCTGCTCGAAGCTGCTTGAAATCCACCCTCTCAAGAAAAAGCCTGAGAATCTCCAATTTTTCTTCCAGTTCTTTGTTTACTTTCCCGGGCGTAAGCAACTGTTTCAAAACCGCTGCGTGTTCCCTCTTGGCCACCGTTTCAATACAGTGCGTGAGGTCTGGAACCAGTTCAATTTTAAGCATGTCGTATTCTTCTCTTTGCCTACTAATATGATAGATCGAGCGCTCTATGGCAATGTAACACGGGTGCCTGCATTATTCATAAAGAATATGCCTTCAAACTCTTGAGCTAGTCGCGCCGAGGCACGGAAACCGGTACAATGCGAAACGCCTAATCTCTGAATCCCTATCTCCCTAAGGTCAGCTATCGTCTTTTCAA
>SOJA01000208.1 GCA_004376975.1 Candidatus Bathyarchaeota archaeon | reverse complement strand
GTTCTAGTAATGTGTTGGAATGGAATTCCTTTTCCGACTATAAACTTCTAATCGATTTGAGGGGGACCCTTCCTCACTCTTTCGAGGGCTTGCTCATTACTATATCTTAAACCGTAAATTCCTTCAAGCATCCAAGTCACGCCCACCGAATCTGCCTTCCGAACAGTTTCTCTAAGAACATTCTCTTCTTCAGGAAACTCCATTCCGTAGATTATGTCAAATGGGTCTTCTTTCACTCGATAATGCTGGATCTTTTTTGCAGCTTTTGAAACTTGTTCAAGAGAAAAACCCTTTGCATTAGCTGATGGAGCTGGTCCACCAATGACCCATCCATCAAATCTACTGGCTCTCTTGAGTGCCCCCTTACTTTCGCCACCAACCCATATCGGTATTCGTGGCTCTTGAATAGGTTTAGGTAGGAACGTTACCTCTTCTACAACGTAACATTTTCCATGATAAGTGAAGGCTTCTCCAGACCAAAGACCGGTTATGACATCTAGAGCCTCATCAAGTTTATCAGCCAAAAGCTTGTATTCAAATTTCTCTCCAAAAGCAGTGTAGTCTCGTGCATCGCCACCCAAGCCTACTCCTAGAACAGCATGACCGTTTGATAAGTGGTCTAAAGTAACTAACTGCCTTGCTACCACCTGAGGTCTTCTACGTGGCAAAGGGGCGACAATAGTTCCAAGTCTGAGATTCTTAGTCCTAGTAGCTATACCTGCAAGCATTGTCCAAGGATCTGTTAAAGGTGCAGGGCCATGGAAAGACCATGTTATGTGGTCCCACAAGAATAAACCTTCCCATCCTGCTTTATCAGCAGCAACCGCAAGATTCAGAATGTACTCTGCTGGATTTTCAATATTCCAAACATGTATCACATTTAATCCAAACTTCATATCGAATCCTCTTTACCGAAATGAACATGTGATTTCCTCTTCTTCAGTTTTATGGCTTGTGGAAGAAACTTCGATTGAATCCCAATGCTCATAATCCAAAAGATACGTGCATGTTAGTCCTTTATGGCTTCTAACAAACCACAATGTAGATGTCACCCACAAAACCCTTTTTTTCATACATCATATAGGTGTGTCTACTTGCTTTCGAATTTTTTTGGAAAGTTGGGTTTCAAGAATTGTTTACAATACGGTTGAGTTGAAGGATGGATGAACGTGACCATTACATTCATTTTTATTCCCAGAGTAACTTCAATCTACGTGTTGCAAACGCTGAGTTACAGGAACATTGAAAACATACTTAAGTACACGCAGCTTGTCCATTTCAAAGAACGATTAATACGTTTCAAGGGTTGTGAAGAACACTGAGGAAGCAAGGCAGCTTTTAACAGCCGGATTTAAGTGTGTATATACGGCGCTTCAAGAGATAATGTTGTTTAGGAAAAGAAAATAAATGAGCATCTGTAAAGTGTTTTTAATCCAGTCTCAGCGGCCGTAGTCTAGTCTGGTTTAGGACATCAGCCTGCCACGTTGACGACCCGGGTTCAAATCCCGGCGGCCGCACCTAATTCTGGAAGAAAAACCGAATGAGATCAGTGAAGTTTTTGAGTGCCGTGTATGCGTTGAATGTGATGTAGTTTTGTGTTAACGCCAAGTTTTTATGTTTAGCTTTTTTACTTAGTGTAAATGTCTGGTAGAGAATTTTTTGTCGCTCGTTATGAAGAATTGGGCTGGAAATACAGGGATGTTAAGCCAAGACAAGCTGTCAGAGTAAACTCTACAAACACGATGAAAACAGACGTTGCAAGAAGATTAGTGTCATTAGGGGTGAAGCTTCAAAAGATTCCGTTCTTGGAGAAGGGTTACTGGATATGTAAATCAGAATTTTCTGTTGGAGCTACCTCAGAATATCTTCTAGGCTTGTACTCAATCCAAGAGGCGGCTGCCCAAATTCCAGCAACATTATTCACAAGATTAAAAGACAAAATAGTGTTGGATGCTTGCGCAGCTCCAGGAGGAAAAACTGTTCAACTAGCTGACTCAATGCAGAATACAGGTGCAATAATTGCTCTAGACACTAAAAAACGAAGATTGATCGCATTATCAAACAATCTAGAACGGTGCCGCGTAGAAAACACAATAGTTTATCACATGGACGCAACGCACGCTTCACAGCTAGAAATGAAGTTTAACCGAATACTTCTAGACGTTCCATGCTCAGGCAATTTCGTAACAGACAGAGATTGGTTTATGAAGAGGACATTGAAGGATGTGAAGAAAAACGCAGAACTCCAAAAGAGGATATTAGCTGAAGCGACTAGAATCCTGAAGGATCACGGAGAAATAGTTTATGCAACATGCTCGCTGGAGCCAGAAGAGAACGAGCTAAACATTGATTGGGCAATAGAAAACTTGAATCTGCAAACTGAACAAATCAACTGTTACGGAGAAAAAGCATCAACAAACATCTTCGGAAAACAATTAAACAGCACAATAGAATATTGCAGAAGAATATGGCCTGGACAAACTCAAGGATTCTTCGTCTGTAAACTAAAAAAACGTGTGTGCACATGATGAAGCAGATAATAGATTTTGTAAGCCGATTTCAGACAAGAATCAACCTAAACAGAAAACTAATAATGGAAAAACAGAGCAGATACTTTCTTCTGAACGAGAATTTGAAGAGGTTAACCCCAAAAGGCTTCTTATACGCAGGAATCTACCTTGGAAAAACCAAGAATGGAAGATTCTTCCCAAGCTTCAACCTCTTAAGAATGATCGCAAAGAATAAGGCAAGCAAGACAATAGTTGACAAAAAGACAGAATGGCTTTTCATCTGCGGAAGAGACATTTTCAAACAAGGAATAACAAAAGTCACCGGTTCAAAAAGAAAAGGCGATTACACATTAATCCTAAACCAGCACGGCGAATGCCTAGGCTTCGGCAAAATACTATACAGCCTAGACAAAGAACAAAAAGGAGTTGTCATAAAGAACATTTTGGATATAGGAGACTTCCTAAGAAGAGAGAAATAACAATTTGGACTACGTTCACTCCTTCATTGGTTCCAGCACACGGAAGTAGCGATATCTCCCGAAGGCCCCTTTTTTTTATGTGATGCTTGGGTTTGTAGCCTAGTTTCTATTTGTGCTAGTGTTTTCTTTTGTGGATTATTGTTGCTATGAGTGTTGTTAGCATAAAAAGTGGCACAATGAAGAGTGATGGAAATTCTGGAATTATTACTATTTCGAGTGTTGAATGTTCGTAAGTGAAGTATATCCATCTGTGAGTTCCGTTGTCAGCGACGTTATAGTTAACATAGAGTGGTTCTGTACCATTTACAGTAACATAGTATGTTTCGTTCATTAAAGTGTGAGGGATACAAATTCTGCAGAACCCAAACGTCTGATCTGCAGACGAGTTGGAGACAAGCAAGTTGATTGTGTTGATAGAGTTGAAATACTGAAAGCCATCAAGGGTAGAGTTAGAAATGACGTTCACATGCGTTTCTAAAGTAGTGTTGAAACTATGAAACATACCCATTAATGGATAAGTGTCATTATTGTTTGAATCGATATAATATGGATCCTCACCAACACCATCATCAGTAGTATCCGTTCCGTTGTAGTCACTCCAGTAGTTCCCTTCAAAACCATTATCCCAAAAGTTCACAAAGTCATATGAATCAACCTGCTGTGTGTTATTTACGAAGTTGTTAAGGTAAATACAGTTGTACGAACCATCCAGTTCAATGGCGTATTCACTGTGTGCCAAAGTATTTCCGTAAAGAGTGTTATTTGACGAATCACTAAGATAAATACCTTGATAATAATTGCTTATGATGCTGTTCTCTAATATTCTGTTGTTGTCTGAATATCCCCAAAGATAGATTCCTTGATAGTCATTTCCATTTATAGTGTTTCCATAGATGGTGTTGTTGAAGGAGCTGAACAGTACTAAGCCATCATAATTGTTAGCTATGTTACTTTCTGCAATTCTTGAGTTGTTTGTGTATGCAAACAGAAGCCCTTGACTGTTGTTCCTCAGGTTTAGGTTTTTAAGATATACATTGGTTGAGTTCACTAAAGCCAAGTATCCTATATCTGGATAAGCTGAGTGTTCAATCGTTTCATTATGTATGTTGATTAGGTAGTAGATTGGTTTCTCATCAATAAGATTTGATGTGTTAATGTCATTCAAGTAATGGCTCAAATTTTCTCCATAAACGTCTAATCCATATTTGTTACCAGTCAGCAGATTGTTGTAAAGAGTGTTGTTCGAAGAAGTGAAGAGGGATATTCCTTCATAGGCACTTGCAGTTATGTTGTTTCCAAAGAAACAGTTGTTGTTACTGGAGAAGAAGCGAATGCCATGGTAATTGTCTGATATGTTGTTCTCGTAGATAGTGTTGTTTGAGGAACCCCAGAGTTTGATGCCATCAAGGTGACTGTTTTCTGTTATATTGTTCAGAAAAATAGCAGTATTAAAAGAGTGTACTATGTAGATGGAAGAGTATCCTGTGTAAAAGTAGCCTCCATTGTTCGTTACATTATTTTCATAGATCACATCATTTGAAGAATGTGAGACGTAAAGACCATGATCATTGTTGTCTGCTATGCAGTTTCCATACAACTTGTTGTTTGAAGAGTTGTAGATGTTGATGCCACAGTTAAATTTTCTAATATCTAAATCCTTGATTGTGACGTTGGATATATCACTGAAAGATATCCCGTCTTCAAAGTTCGTTCCTTCAAGTGTATACCCAAATCCATCAACCACAATATTGCCTCTTTCTATTATAAGGCGACCATTGTTGTTACCTGTGAAGTTATAGGTGACGTAGTCGGAAGTGGTGATATTTGCAGCCGATGGTTCAATGGCACCATCTTCTCTAATATAGATTAAAGTACCTGCCTCAACTTTATGAATTTTAAGTGTTGCACTTAACACTCCTATGAGAACTAGAACAAAACCTGCTACCAAAACACCTTTTGCCTTCATACAATATCACTTGACAAATTTCACTGTATATTTGCTTCAGTTCTTATAGCTTGTGGAAGAAACTTCAATCCACCCCTGATTGATCGCTGCACCCAGCAAAACCAGAAAGCTATTCCAATAACTATCCAAATGAAACAATGACTGGCATAGCAGAATTGAAATCCATACCACGTGGAGCTACCCCGCAAAACCCCGTTTTTTCTAGCACTGAAGATTCTTTGCAGTTTGCCTGAATTTATAGAACTAGTGCGCTTGTTTAACCTCTCTTATCTGAAGGATGCTGCAAGTAACGAATCGCCCTGCTTCTGAGGTCAAGTATACTACTGCTTCCGCGATATCTTGTGGCATAGCTTTTTTCCTGTTGATCCACTCCTTGTGGTTTTCGTTCATTGCAATGGCTTCTTTTTTAGTGATATGTGGGAAAGCCGTTGGACAAACAGCGTTAACAGTTATTCCATGTTCTTTTTCTCGTTCTCCAATTACTCTTGCAAGATATGTTCGAGTCGATTTGCCTAAGATGTAATCGTAAGGAGCCCATGAATGAACAATTGGAAGATCGGTATTCTCCATACTAGTGAGTATTATGCGCCCTGATCCTTGTTTTCTCATCACTGGTAGGACGTATTTGCAACAGATGAACACGCTAATCGTCTCAGCATCCAACGTCTCTCTGACGAATTCTATGTCGGTTTCGGCTAGGTCGCAAGGCTTCCATTCTCCTCCAGGGTTGATCACGAAAACGTCGATATGGCCAAAATAATCAACTGTTTCTTTGATAAGCGCTTCTACTTGTTGCGGATTGGTGATGTCCGCATGGATTATCCGCGCTTCAACACCATATTTTTGCACGGAGTTCGCAACTTCTGAAGCTGCTTTTTCATCCTTTCTATTGTTAATAACAATGTTGAAGCCTTCCCTCGCGAGAGCCAGAGCAATGCTTCTTCCAGCACCGCCATTAGTGCTTCCAGTAACTATGGCAACTTTTCTTTCTTTCACTTCAAACACCTCTCTCAAGCTCACGTTTGAATATTCGCTTCCATTCTTAAATCTTAGCGCCCACTTGTGGAAAACGAAGATAAAGCCCAAAAGTACGCGTGGAATGGGATTTGAACCAACCATACTTGGCGATTCCTCCCGCCTAACTCCCCTCTTTTTTCTATTGTAAGCACACTAGTGAATCTCTTTTCTTTATTCGTTGCTTCTGTAATCATCAGGGGTAATTGCTGCGTGCGCTAATGTCACAGTTTATCCTTTATTGCTTCTGCCAAGTTTTCAATTTTCACGGTTTTCTGCTCTCTTTTCCTCAGGTTTTTAACTACAACTGCTCTTTCTTTCAGCTCTCTTTCTCCCACAATTATCGCGTAGCCCAACTTCCTTCTATCTGCATCCTCCAAAGCCTTTGCCACCTTTCGCCCCATAACTTCCAATTCAACTGGTATCTCCGCATCCCTAAGCATTCGAGAAATCCTCAACGCTTCCCCCTTCAACTCCTCTGTGATAGGAATGACCGCAACCGTTTTTTCCTTCTTCATCTTCAGCGCAGTCTTCTGTTTCTGCTTCGCCAACATTATTCTATCCAATCCATGAGCAACACCAACCGCGGGCATAGGCTCGCCTCCAAACATCTCGATTAGCCGGTCATATCTTCCGCCGCCACCTAGGGCTATGTTCATCTCTGGAACGTACACTTCAAAAACCATTCCAGTGTAATACTCAAGTCCTCTGGCAAAACCAGCTTCAACAGTTATGTCGATGCTCTTTTCGCTTTCTGAAACAAGCTTAAGAATCTCGTGGAGATTTCTCACAGCGTCAACGGCAGTCTCATATCCATCAACACTCGTTTCCATCTTGTTCAGAACTTCAGAGAACTTGTTGCCTTTATATTTCACGAGTTTTCGAAGGGTTGACAAGCATTCTTCAGATGCTTCAGCCTTTTCAACCACTCTAAGAGCATTCTCATACTCTTTTTTATCCATCAACTGCATAATTTCATTTTGAACTTGATCTTCAACTTCTTCTTGGTTTAGAATCCCTCTTAAAACCCCGACATGTCCAACTTTGAAAACATGATTTTTCAGCCCTACAGTCTTAATTAAATCATTGGTTAGCATTATTATTTCAACATCTGCCTCAGGCCTGCTTGAACCCATCAATTCATAGTTTGACTGCCAGAACTCTCTGAACCGGCCTTGTTGAGGCTCATCATATCGGTAGAGGCTTCCCACAGAAAACATTCGCAACGGCTTAGGCTCATTTCTCAGAGTCATTGCAACCAGTCTCGCCACAGAAGCTGTAAACTCTGGTCTTAAAGCAACCTTGCGTCCACCCAAATCCTTGAAAGCGTACATTCTGACGCGAATCTCTTCTCCAGCTTTTGCAGCTAAAAGCTCATAGGACTCCAAGACAGGTGTTATTATCTCCCCATATCCGTAGAGGTGA
>SOJA01000125.1 GCA_004376975.1 Candidatus Bathyarchaeota archaeon | reverse complement strand
TTTTCAAGGTTTACGTTGGCGACGTTTGCAAGTGAAGCCAACCACGCTATGACGTCTGCAAACTCGTTTTCCAAAACTTTCTTATCATTATTTTCTAACGCTTCTCCCAGTTCTTTCACTTCATCCACAAGCCAATCAAACGTTCCTTCTATACCACGTTTAGAATCCCTGTGAAAATATATCTGCCGCATCATCCTCTGGAATTCATGTATGTTCACACTTCATCACCCATGCTCTCTGAAAATGTGTAAGCAATATTTAAAACAAACAAAAAGTCAAACTCAATACAGGTGTACAAGATGACGCCATCATTTGCTATTCGGAAATATCAAGGCGGAGATAGAGAGCACTGCCGTGCCTTGTGGAGGGAGCTGACTAAGTGGCATCGTGAAATCTATCAAGACCCAACCATCGGTGGAGAACATCCAGAAGATTACTTTGACAAACACTTAGCTACAGTTGGACCCAACCAGCTTTGGGTCGCTGTTCACGATTCTAAAGCCATTGGGCTCATCGGACTAGTCTTCAAAGGTGAAGAAGCTGAAATAGAGCCTCTAATAGTCAGCAAAGCATACCGTCGCAAAGGAATAGGAACAAAACTGATAGATACAGCCATTTCTGAAGCCCAGAAAATGGGAGCGAAATACCTCAACATAGCGCCAGTAGCACGAAACATAAGCACACTAAAATTCCTGTACAAAAGGGGGTTCAAAAAACTCGGGTATATCACCCTATTCATCGACTTCGCCAACCGTACTTGGAAGACAGGACCAGAAATCTTCGAATGCAAATTCAAATACTAACACAAAGGATACACAAACCCTTGAATTTCATGTTCACGGAATAATTCGGGAAAAGTCTCAACGGAATGGTTGCTATGCCAACAGTCCATATTGTACCCTGCAATGTTATCGCTTGCTATCCCATCGTTCAAGCATTAGCTTCACCAAGTTGTCTAGTCTGTCCTTAACTTTCTCATCCTCAACTAACGTTCCCAAAACCGAACTCTGACCACATTCCGCTGACTGCAACAATAAAGATGGTGGGGGACATTTACACTCATAATGATCTAAAATCACCGTGTGATATGCAAGATCACCGCCAGCAGGGATGTTTCCTATGACGATTAATGCTATGATTTTCCCTGACACATATTGTTCAAATTCTCTGGAGCTTTTGATTATTCCTTGTCCTCTTTCCGTAAAAGCACAATACAGACTTGCCGGTTTACCACTATACGTTGGAACCGCAAGCACAATGATGTCTGCTTCTTTCATTTCGCCGTAAATTCTTTTAACATCATCTCGAATCGGGCATTCTTCATCTTTGCCTCTTAATTCAGGAGCGAAGCACTCATAATTGCAATGACTACAAGGTTCTATCTGGCAGTCATAAGCGTTAATAATCCATGTTTCAAATCCCTGCTCCTTCAGCCTCTTTAGCACGTATTCCACACAGTTTAAACTGTTGCCTCTCTTCCTTGCACTGAACGCCAGACCTAAGGCTTTCATCGTTGCCGCTCAGCGGATTTTTATGTATTTGTAGGCTTCCGTTGCGTTTTCAAAGCAATAATGCACTTTTTGGAAGCTTTTCTTGAATTCCACTACATCTGCCTTTACCTTTTCCGGAGCTTCGTTATCCATTATTACTCGTTTGATGAATTCTGCTATTTCAGTCATTTCAGACTCTTTCATTCCCAGCCTTGTGACCTCTGAGACGCCCAGTCTTATGCCGCCTGGATGCATGAAGTGCCTTCCTTCCTTAATATCCCATGGAAGCAGGTTTCTGTTTATTATTATGTTCGCTTTCTCTAGAGTTTCTTCGATCATGCCTCCATCGCCATGCTTCGTTATGTCTATTAAAATAACATGAGACTGTGAGAAGCCCTTGTGTTCAGCCAAAACATTGAATCCCCTTTCATACAATGCTTGACCTAAGACTTTAGCGTTTTTCACTATCTGGCTTGTATATTCCTTTCCGAATTCAAGCAGTTCTGCACAAGCAATTGTAACTCCTGCAACCGCGTGTAAATGATGGTTACTTAACATTCCTGGGAAGGCTGCTCGTTTTATTTTTTCTGCATTTTTTTCCCATGATAAGACTCCGCCATGTTGAGGTCCAAAGAATGTTTTGTGCGTGCTTAAGCTGACAACATCAGCTCCCTCTCTAAGCGGGTCTTGAAACTGTCCACCCCCAATAAGTCCAGCCACGTGTGCAGCGTCATATCCGATTGTTGCGCCGACTGAATGAATAGTGTCAGCTAGCTCTTTTATTGGATGAGGGAATGGGAAAACGCTCGCCCCAAACATGACAAGTTTGGGTGATCTGCCATCTCTTACGAGTTTTTCAATCCTACTTTTCGCCCTATCAACATCTATGGTTAATTCTTCATAATCTAAGGGCAGATATTCAACAACTAAACCGTGAACAGCTCCAGCTGTACCCCCCAGCTTCTTCTTACCCATTGTGATGTGTCCGCCAGCTGGAATTGACAGAGCCATCATAGTATCGCCTGGTTCTGTAAAGGCAGTGTAAACAACCAAGTTAGCTACAACACCTGAAATAGGTCTGACATCCACAAACTGCGCATTGAAAAGCTTCTTCATGAGCTCAATGCATTTAAACTCCACTTGGTCTATGAAGCGGCAGCCAGCATAAACGCGTTCTCCAGGCCATCCCTCTGCATAGCGATTTCCAAAATCCGTTGTAAGAGCTTCACGTACAGCTGAACTTGGAATGTTTTCGCTTGCTATAAGTGGGATGCACTCTTGAAACCATTTGTGATGTTTCTGAAGAAGGTCGAACACGTGATTATATTCATCTTGAGGAGTTGCCATTTGCTCATCTTCTTGTATCACACTATCATTTTTTCATAGATAAAAACTCTTTGAAGAGTAACATTAATAATCTTAATAAGATACAGTTTAACTGCTAGATTCGAAGGGGATCAAAGAAAAGTGAGTAAGAAAAAGAAAAAGAAAGAAGCGCCAATGCCAGCTGCGAGTGCCGGTTTGCTCAGATTTTTTGAAGAGGAAACCGAAGGCATTAAAGTCAGGCCAGAAATACTTGTGGGTTTTGCAATAGCGCTAGTAGTGGTATGTGTTCTGGCGCACATGTTTTTCTAGGTTGATAAGGTTAACGGCGAGAAGAGGTATGCAGAACTTCTATTCGCTGTACGGAGTTGAGGTGTACAAATATTTCGCTCCTTTCTTCTCTACTTGCAACTTGAGGTATAGGTTGAGCTATCGTCGCACGCATTGTGACGGCTTCTGCGTCTGAAAGCCATATTCCAGGTGGCTTACGAGTTACCGCTGCCAACCTTCCCTCAAAACCATAGGAAGAATCCAAGATAACCCGTATATTCTTACCTAGGTTTTTCTCAAGCATGTGAAATATTGTTAAAGGTAGACTCTGTTCTGGCATAGGCTTCGCAAAATGTTAGATTAGCTTCCGAGAATAAAACAGTTGTCCTTCTGAGAGAACATTAAAGCGTCGTGGAAAGGTATTCTTGTTTTGGCCTTGTGATCCCCGATTTTTCAGTTTTCATGTTAAAATAACAAGGCGCCCACTGTAATACTTGTTTTTAATGTGTTCTTAGCAGTTAGCGGTGTTTGTGCTACTTTTCGCAACACTTTAATATGCTTGATATTCTCTCATAAAAACTCATCTGAGATGATATGCGTGGTTGCTGAGGATTCGTTAAATCAATCAATGGATAAAGTAGCCGAACGATATTCTTCATTATTTAAGCTTCCTTCACAAGGCAATGTGCTTCTGCTTCTTGCGTTATCTTGTCTAGGTGGGGGAATCCTTTCCACAGTTACTCTTTTTCCCTCATTTGAGGGACTGATTACAGGATTGCATCTAGGGCTTTCTCTATTCATTGTAAACCTGATTTTTGACTGCGTTGTGAGCATACTGATCTTAGGAAAAGATCAGATATATGATTTAAGAAGAACTACAGCTCTTTCCTTTTGTTGTTGGGTTTTATGGCTTTTGTTCATTTTTGTAGGCGTTGCTATCACAATGCTGGTTAGGCTTTTGTTCTTTGGATACTCAGCCGTGCTAATCCTACGCTTGATAGTATTCAACTCAACATCCTCTATAAGTTCTAAACGGCTTTTGATGGCTTCTCTTCTTCAACCTTTTCCTTGTATAATTCCCTTCATGATATTTTTGGCAGAGATCGACTACTTGCTCATATTTCTATTCTTCATTTTCTCATCATCTGTGAGCATTCTTTCGAGTTTCCTTTTCATTTTCCTATTGAACCGTGTAGGTGAGCAAACACTTGGAATCTCTTCATTATCCCTTTTCAAGGCTTTCTTGCTTGATTGGATAGTAGGTCAAAATGCTCCTTTTGAAGAGTTCCTTGAACAGTTAGGTGAAGAACAAGACGTAGAAGTTTCCTTGATAAAGTTTGATACTTCCAAACCTAAAGCAGTAATAATCATTCCTTCTGTTCATCCTGGCCCCTTTAAAAATGTCGGAAGCAGTCTTTTACCCTCTATGCTAAAAGCCGCTTTAGAAAAGGAACTTAACTGTGTTGCATGTATTCCCCACGGCTTGCTTGGTCATGAACTCGACCTAGCTTCTCAAATGCAAAACCAGAAATTAATCAAACATGTGATCGAGTCCTCAAACTTTGAGGCTTCAGAAGAAAAAGCGACACCCTTTATTAAGGTTGACAATGGTTTGGCTACTGCATGCTGCCAAGTTTTCGGCAGGTTCGGTTTTCTTTCATTGACTCTCGCTCCGAGAACAACTGAAGATCTACCGCAGGAAATAGGTTTGTTTGTTTACGAAGAAGCAGAGAAGAATGGGCTGACACACTGTGCTGTTATCAACGCCCACAACAGCATCAATGGAACAATAACCATGGAAGAAGCTTTGAACGCGCTGAAAGCAGCTGCAGCTAGCTGCTTAGATCAGACATCATCTCTACGGTTGTCTCCTTTTGAAGTTGGTGCTGCAACATTTAAGCCCAGGGGCTTAAGTCTCGAAGATGGTATGGGACCTGGAGGCATCACCGTGGTCGTGGTCAAGGTTTGTGAACAGAAAACTGCTTATGTAGTTATTGATGGCAACAACATGGTTTCTGGGTTGCGTGAAAGAATTCTTTCAACCCTCAAATCCTTAGGCATAAACGAAGGTGAAGTTTTCACCACAGACACGCATTCAGTAAATGCCGTAATACTAAGTGAGCGCGGATACCGCCCGATAGGTGAAGCCATAGAACATGAAAAAATAATTGGCTACATTAAAAAGGTTACACTTGATGCTTTATCTAATCTAGAACCTGCGAAAGCTGCGGAACGTAGCATAGTAGTTCCTAACGTGAAGGTCATTGGAGCAAAGAAGTTGGAGATGTTATGTCTCCTCACCGATAGGGTTCTTCAAAAAGCGAAGAAGACTGTTATACCTATTTTTTCAGCTGCAGGCTTATTTCTGATGTTGTTTTTTATGTTTGTCTAACCTAACGCTAATAAGGTTGGACTGTTCACCTTTCACTTCTGAGCAGAAGGAGGAAGTCTTGCTTAAGGAGATTAGAATTCACGGTCGTGGCGGACAGGGAGCCGTTACAGCTGCTCAATTGCTGGCTCATGCTGCCTTCCTTGAAGGCAAATGGGTTCAAGCATTTCCACATTTCGGAGCGGAACGGCGAGGAGCTCCCGTAAAAGCCTTCGCGAGAATAAGTGACAGGCTAATACTTATGCACAGCCAAATTTACAATCCAGACTACGTGATAATTCTGTCGCCTAACCTCATGCGAGTTGTGGATGTAACCGAAGGCTTGAAAAAAGACGGTGTAATTATCATGAATACAGCAAAAAAGCCTACAGAGATCAACTTAAACGGCTGGCGAACAGCTACTGTTGACGCAACTGGAATTGCAATTGAACTAGGATTGCTTGTCGCCGGATTTCCAGTTGTCAATACTGCGATTATGGGGGCATTTGCTAAAGCAACAGGCGAAGTTAAGTTAAAGAGTTTTTTAAAAACCATAAGAGAAACATGGTCTGGAAGCACTGGAGAAAAAAACGCCAAGGCAGCGGAACTTGCTCATGAACGATTAATAAAGGGATGGTGAAGTTAATGGTTGTTATTCCAAAAACCCGTAAAGAAATGCCTGTCACAATATTATCCGTTCCAACTGTTGGTAGCGTAGGAAAAACTGGGTTTTGGAGAACTTTTCGCCCCGTAATCGATTATTCAAAATGTATACAGTGCACGCTTTGCTGGGTTTACTGCCCAGATGGAGCCATAACACGTCAAGAAGATGATTCTCCAGAAATAGATTATGACTACTGCAAAGGTTGCGGGATATGTGCCAACGAGTGCCCAGTTAAAGCGATAACTATGCAAAGGGAGGAGGAATAAGATGGCACAAACAGTGATCGACACAGCAAATCATATTGCAGCTTACGCAGCAAAAGCTGCAAGAGTTCAAGTTATCGCTGCCTACCCGATAACGCCTCAAACAACCATAGTTGAGAGAATAGCTGAGTTAGTTGAAAGCGGAGAATTGGACGCTGAATATATTCGCGTGGAATCTGAACACAGCGCTATGGCAGCATGCATAGGTGCAGCAGCTACAGGAGTCAGAACTTTTACGGCAACCGCGTCTCACGGATTAGTGCTTATGCATGAGCCTTTGCATTGGGCTTCTGGTTCGAGATTACCCATAGTCATGCCTGTTGTTAATCGTACCTTAGGACCTGGTTGGAACATATGGGCGGATCATACAGATTCTATGTCCCAGCGTGACACTGGATGGATACAGTTTTATTGTGCCGATAATCAAGAGGTTTTCGACACAATAATTCAAGCCTATAAACTTTGTGAGAATGAACGAGTTCTTTTGCCAGTTATGATATGCCTTGAAGCCTTCATTCTGTCACATACTTATATGCCTGTGAAACTGCCCGATCAAAGAAAAATTGATGATTTTCTGCCATCTTATAGGCCTAAGTGGCTTTTAGACGTTAACAACCCGTTGTCGCATGCAAACATAGTGTCATCAGAGTGGTATATGGAATTTCGTTACATGATGCAGGAAGCCATGGAAAATGCTAAGCAACTTATTCCAGAAATCGACAAGGAATACGGTAAATACTTCGGTTTTGAACATCATGGACTAATTGAAAAGTACAAATGTGAAGATGCAGATTTAATACTGCTGACTATTGGAACCATGGGAAGCGAGGCCAAAATAACTGTGGACAACCTACGCAACGAAGGCTTGAAAGTAGGTTCCGCAAGAGTTCGAGTTTTCCGTCCATTTCCGAAGGAAGAAATTAGAAAACTTGCAGAAAACACACAGCTGTTCGCAATAATAGACCGTGGCATATCCTTAGGGATGGAAGGCTTTCTTGCTGAAGAAACAAAGGCTTCACTTTATAATCAAAAAGACCAACCGTTAATTGCAGGTTTTATTGCAGGCTTGGGAGGAAGAGACGTAACCTTCAAAACTATCGAAAAGATCGCTAAAAAATCAGCGGAATGGATGCGAAGAGGTAGAGTTGAAAAGGAAACTGTATGGATTGATTTAAGAGAGTGAAGATAATGGTATCAACAAAGGAGCTTCCAAAAGAGGAATATCTACTCAAGGGTCACATTGCATGTGCTGGTTGCGGTCCATCTATCGCGCTTCGCTTGCTTTTTAAGGCTTTGGGAAACAAAGTAATCATGGTTGTTCCAGCATGTTGCTCTTCAGTTATTCCAGGACCCTACCCGTTTACTTCCTTTGCAGTTCCCGTTCAAAACATAATTTTTGAGGCGGCAGCTGCTACAGCATCTGGTGTAGTTGCAGCATTGCGTAAACGAAATGTTAAGGATGTAACAGTTATTGGATGGGCGGGAGACGGTGGAACCTTTGACATAGGCATACAGGCTTTGTCCGGGGCGGCTGAAAGGGGAACAAACTTCATTTACATTTGTTATGATAACGAGGCCTATGGGAACACAGGAGTACAAAGAAGCGGTGCAACCCCCTATGGTGCATGGACAACCACCACTCCCACAGGGAAGAAAGAACGGAAGAAAGACATGCCCTTTATTATGGCGGCACATAGAATACCATATATTGCTACAGCCTGCCCATCCTATCCAATGGACTTTGTAACAAAGGTTAAAAAGGCTAAGGGAATCAAAGGGACGAAGTTCATTCATATATTGACGCCATGTCCAACTGGTTGGCGTTACGACACAAGTAAAACTGTGGAACTTGGACGACTGGCAGTTCAAACTGGCATGTGGGCGCTTTTTGAAATCGAGCATGGAAAGTTTAAACTCAATTCTCCAAGCGATGGACTGATGGATAAGACAAAACGAAAACCCGTTAAAGAATATTTGACCTTGCAAGGTAGATTCCGCAAGTTAACGGAAGATGGCGTTAAGAAAATTCAAAAATGGATAGATGAAGACTGGGAACGATATCTCAAACTGGTGTCAAACAGTGCGTCTAATTTGGCACTGTACGGAAAAATATAAGAGTCGCAGAATTTATCGTATAGTCTACATTGTAACATCTTTCACCACCAGTTAACTAAATGGAAGGTATAACATGACAGAAGAAAAACCAAAAGAAGAATCAGCAGAGAAAGCTGTTAAAGAGGAAAAAGCCACGGAAGCACCACAGACTCGAGAAAATACAGTGTTTATCGGCAGAAAACCAGTAATGAACTACGTGATTGCTTGCCTAACTTTCTTTAACTCTGGATCCAAAGAGATTGTTGTAAAGGCTAGGGGCCGGGCAATCAGCGGGGCTGTTGATGCAGTTGAATTATTGAGACGTGGCTTTGTGAAAGATCTACAGTTAGAAATCTCTATAGGTACAGAACAGATGACAGGAAGCGAGGGTCAAACGAGAAGCATTTCAACAATTGCGTTGACACTGACTAAACCATAGGCATCTTTAATCCTCTATGCACAATGTAGGACACATAGTAACATTAGATTATTCTATGCTATACGCCTACTTTTTACGTTGCTTTCGAACCAGCAGCACAGATAGTTATATAAAACTGTCTTTTCTAATCGTGTCTCAAAAGGTGAAGTAGAATGGATACTTATCCAAAAATAGTTGCGGTTCCACCCGGCCCGAAAGCTAGAGAACTTGTAAAAAAAGATGAAAGCTTAATTTCTCCTTCCTATGGGCGATTCTACCCGCTTGTTGTCGAGTCTGGAAAGGGTTGTATAGTGAGAGATGTCGATGGAAACGAGTACATAGATTTCAACTCAGGTCTAGTGTGTCTAAACGTTGGTCATAGTCATCCTAAGGTGATTGCAGCCATAAAGAATCAATGTGACCGCTTCCTGCACTATTCGAACACTGACTTTTTTTATCGTGAAGTTGTTGACCTCGCGGAAAAACTTGCTGAAATTACGCCTGGAAACTTTGACAAAAAAGTTTATTTCGGCAACAGTGGTGCCGAGGCGGTTGAAGCAGCCGCCAAACTTGCAAAATGGCACACTCGAAAACAACGATTTATCAGTTTCATAAGCGCTTTTCATGGACGCACAGTTGGAGCATTATCCTTCACCGCGAGCAAGCCAACTCAAAGATTACACTTCTTCCCTTTAATGCCCGGTGTTACCCATGTGCCATACCCTTACTGTTATCGTTGTCCTTTCAAGCAGACTTATCCCGACTGCCACTACTGGTGCATAGACTTTATCGACGAGTTTGTTTTACAAAAATACGTGCCTCCTGACGAAGTCGCCGCGATACTCTTTGAGCCAATTCAAGGTGAAGGCGGATACGTCGTTCCGCCACCAGAGTATCTCCGACGGCTAAAGAAACTTGCTGACAAATATGATATACTGCTTATAGATGATGAGGTACAAAGTGGCATGGGCAGAAGTGGAAAATGGTTTGCAGTTGAACATTGGAATGTTGAGCCTGACATTTTGTGTAGTGCGAAGGCACTAGCCTCTGGACTGCCATTAGGCGCAACCATTGCCAAAGCAGAGGTTATGGATTGGGTGGGGGGTTCTCACGCAAGCACCTTCGGCGGTAATCCTCTCTCATGCGTTGCAGCAAACGCGGTTATCACTATTATAAAGGAAGAGAGGCTTCTAGAAAACGCAATCACACAAGGCGCTTACATTATGAAGAGGCTCCAGGAATTGAAGGAGCAAACCGAAATTGTAGGCGATGTGAGAGGCAAAGGCTTGATGATAGGCATGGAAATTGTGGAAAACAAAGAAACGAAGAAGCCAGCGCCTAAGAAGGCTAAGGAGATCATGATTCGCTCGTGGAAACGCGGAGTCGCCGCCATCACATGTGGTGTCTCAACAATTAGAATTGCACCGCCACTTAACATTACCAGAGAACTTGTTGATTCAGCGTTAGAAATAATTGGAGACGTTGTAAAAGAGGTTGGACAAGAAGGTTAAGCCCTGCAGCGTGTTTACATGGAAATTCGGAGACTAACAATAAACGACTATGAAGAAATTGTTGGGCTTTGGCGTAAAGCGAAATTACCATTCAAACCAAAAGGAAGAGACAGTGAAGAAGCAATAGCAGTACAAATGGAGACAAATCCTGGCTTCTTCCTAGGAATCTTTGAAGACAACCACCTTATCGGCGTAGTCGTCATAAGCTGTAGCACGCGAAAAGGCTGGATAAACCGCTTAGCTGTAGACCCAGATTATAGACATCGTGGACTTGCTAAGGCTTTAATCGCTGAATCCGAAAAAGTACTCAGAAAACGCAATGTTAGAATTTTCTGTGCCTTAATTGAAGATTACAACGCTACATCCAAACAGCTGTTTAAGGAATGCGGCTATGTTGAGCATCATGATATAACATATTTTAGCAAAAGGGACAGTAACGAAGTCTAGCGTGCGCCAGAAAATTTTAGAAGTTTCTTGGTTTCGCTATTACTTCCTTTATCTTCAAATCGAAAAATTTTCCAGTGTTTGCAGGTTGCATACAAAGTGCTGTGTCCGCACCCCTGCCCGTACCAGCGATGGCTATTACATCTCTGTCAACTGGAATTAAACCAGCATCTGCAGCCATTAAGGTAATTTCTACACATACTTTTGTTCCTTCACCCATAAGCCTAAGCGTGTTAGCGGTTAATTCTAAGGGTTGGATTGTACCAAAATCTTTACGAATTGCCCGTTCTACACCGCTTAACGCGTGGATGCCTGTGAAAATCTCTGCTTCATTTGCTAGGATTTCTTTTTTATACTCCTCTTTTAACTCGATTTTTCCAGGTTCCCGGAAACCAAAGCAATGCGTAACTATGACAACGTTACATCCTTTGAAGATTTTAGACACTTTTACTCCTGTTTCGCCAGTTGTTGAAGCAACCACTATGTCCCTTAACCCTTCTTTTTCTACATATTCTTTAACGAGTCTCAATAAGGCATCAGTGTTCTGTTTGCCTGCTTCCTTGAAATAGGAAACTTTCCTTTCAACGAAACTCAAAAGTTTTTCACCAAATTTTAACCTTTTGTTTATTAATCTTGTCGAGTTAATACCGTTTAAGCAATTTTTTTCTTAGTGGTTTTCTCTTTAATTCCGTGCCACATATTTCACATCTTTCGGATTTGTAATTGGCTGGATATCGCTTGTGGCATGCAGGGCAATATCTCAACCATTGTAGGCGGAAGCGGATACCGAGAGTGATAAGTGAAGCGAATTCTATGCCCATTTGATTTGCAACATTTTGTATCGAATAGTCATCTGTTGCAATCGATGGAGCAAGGTCCATTGCCCTAAGTTCTAGAGCCAATGCTAGAACCTGAAGGTCTGCTTGTGACAAGAAAAATAAGTCTCCGACAAGTCTTGCTGAGGCTTTTACTTTATCCATAAAACTCTTTTTTGGTGCTCTTACTTTTAGCTTTCCGCTTTCTACTGCAGTCCTAAATCTGATCCGGATCATAGAGCTTCCCCGCACTTCTGTTCTAACCATTGGAACAGTATACTGTTCTTCGCTTATTGAAAACGGGTCGAAACCAGCTATAAAGGCTGATGTGTCCAGAACTATGACTCTTTTGCCTGTTTTATTCGTTAAGTTTCTCCTCCTAGTCCTCTGAAGATAAGTCTGTTTCTTAAGCGATGGTAAAAGTTTTCCCTGAACCTTATGAAAGAAGTTTCATTTTTGGAACGCGTAACGGTTAGGCTTGCAAGTTCAGAACTTATAATTTTTCGGTGTTGTCCATCAATCACTATAAGAGTGTCTCTCGGTCTGAGAACCTTGATTGTAAGGCTTGAATCCGCTGGAAACACAATTGAACGGAAGACGCTTAAAGCACATATGGGTGTTAGAACAAAGGCATTTATGCATGGATCTAGAACAGGTCCTCCGGCTGAGAGTGAATAACCAGTGGAGCCGGTTTGCGTAGCTATCATGAATCCATCTGCTTGGCAGTTTAGAATCTGTTTTCCATCCTTTATTATCTGTGCGTAAAGCAATTTTGCCGGCTCGTCAGCTGTGATTAATACTTCATTTAAGGCGTCTGGGAACTCTATGCCATCTGTTGAGACTGAAAGTTTCATGCATCTTTCAAGGCTGAATTCTCCCTTTAAGCACTTGTCAATCGCCTTAAAGGCCTGTTCCGGCTCCACCTCTGTTAGAAAACCTCGAACACCCATGTTTATTGCAAGTATTGGCGGTTCAGGTTTTGGGATTGAGACACAGGTTCTTAAAATTGTTCCATCTCCGCCAATTGTTATTATAAAATCAGTTTTCATTCGTTCTAGAGGCAGAGTCTTTTTTGGCGCTTCCATTTTCTTGGCTAACGTGTCTTCCACATATACCTTTAATCCTTTTGCTCCTAGGTATTTTGTTATATCCTCAACAAGTTTTATGGTTTTTTTCTTGTCGAAACGGGCGACCAAACCGACGCTTTTGAACAATTATTTCACTTTCCAAATGCAGCGATACCTTAATCTATATATGGGTGTTGTTTAAAATTGCTGTGGATAAGGGAACAGTAGATTGGTGATGGTATGAGTAAACCTGCTAGTGTTGGAAGCCTACGTGAAGGTCGATACATCATTCTAGATGGCGAGCCTTGCCACATAGTTGGCATAACTAAATCAAAACCTGGAAAACATGGGGGAGCCAAGGCAAGAATCGTTGCCATAGGTATTTTTGACGGCGCTAAGAGAAGCTTTGTTAAGCCTGTGGATGCAAATGTGGAAGTGCCGATGATTAATAAGGGGAGTGGGCAAGTTTTCTCGGTTTCGTCTTCTGGTGTTCAAATAATGGATTTGGAAACGTATGAGTATTTAGATGCGCCTTTTCCTGAAGACGAAGATCTGAAGGCAAAACTTGTCGCAGGTGTTGAAATTGAATATTGGCAAATACTGGGCCGAGTGAAAATTGTTAGGACCAAGTAGAATGAGACGTCAGTTTAGAGAAAACCACTTCTAGTTTTGATCCTTTGTGGGCAGTGTAGAATTGAAGTATCTAAGAAAAACCGTGAGTATCATATCTGTGACGTAACGATTTTTTAGTCAATTGCTGCTGTTTTCTTGGATAATGTTCAATTCCACCAGTCCCAATCGAGCTGTCTAAACCCTAGATAGAGTATTGAGAGTATCACTCCCCAGCTTAGTGCTATGCTTGCCACTTCTAGTATTAGATTTTCCCATAGGTAGGTCCAGCTTGCCCAAGCGCTTATCGCACACAAACCCACTAATATGAGGCTGAACATGGCAAAATGGATTGCTCGTTCCACCGTCATAGTTTTCACCTGTTGAACTCTTTAAAGAGTTAATGCATGTTACAGTTAAGATTTTTCATTAAGACTTATTTTCTCGTTCAACAAATATGTCTTGAAGTCGATGATGCAAAAAGAGCAATCTGACTTGTGAGGATAATGTAAACCCAGCGCTGAGGCTTCCAATTTACTCTTTTAATTTTCATGTTTCCGGGATAAATGAATCTCTAAAATTCCTTTTTTGAAGTGAACTTCCATTTTATCCGTGTATACAGGTACTGGGATGCGTGTTCGACAGTGGAGTGTTTGGAATTCACCTTTGTAGTGTGTTATGCCGAAATCGTTTAATCGTATTTTCCTTTTCATCTTTGCCAATATCTCAATAGTGTCTCTGCCCATAGGCTTAACCATTATTGTGTTTTCTTCAGCGAAGGGCAAATCAACAGTAACTATTACTTCTGTAGGGGTCACCATTATGTCACGGAGCGGTTCCATCGTGCAAGCTCTATGATTCCAGCTTGGCTTTTCAATCGATGCTTCTCTGAGTCTTTCTGTCCACTCCTCCAAATTCTCAAAGTATTCGTTGATTATTTCAAAAATTGAGCGTTTTCTTCGGGTTGACATTTTACCACCACGCTATGAGACATACAATGGTATGTCATATTCTTGTGTCTTCTTCATTTTTGACATTTCCTGTCGAGTTCGTCTCATTATATCCCTAGCTCTCAATCGGATTTCCTCACCTTTCTCCAGAAGGTTTGAAACGTCTACTTTTATCTTCGTAACGTTTGTTAATTCCTTCAATAATTCCGCTGCTGCTTCTGGATCTGGATAGTTGAAGAAACACTGTGCAAGTAGAGTGATAGCTGGTATGTCTTTCTTAACACAATACTGCATCATAATTGCTTGAGGACCAACCATGTAGCCTTCCTTCAACACTTCCACACCCTTATCTTGAACCGTTTTCAAAATCTCCGAGTTTGACGCTGCAGCAAACACCTTCAATTTCTTGATGTCTTGTCTGTCTTGAACAGGGATGCCGCTCATTGAAACCATCTTTCTAACACGTTTGTTTCTTCCCCAGTCAATCAAAGCATGCATTATGGGACGGATTGTTTCCGCTGATATGGCTGTTTCAGAAACGGCAAGAAGAATGTCGTGGTTTCCAAAAATTCTTATAGGTGAATGGGGCAGTCCCTCGTGCAGGACAATTAGAGGTGGCAGCAACCTTGAATCCATATATGCCACCTCAGTTAGGTTAAGCTCTGATACTAGATGTGAAGCTGCTATGACACCGACTAATCCAACATCTGGAAAGCCGAAAAGCATGACAGCTCCACTTGGAATCTCTTTCTTCTCTATAACTTCAACTTCTGCGGTCAAATTCAATCATCAAACACTTTTAAAACTTGAGGGTGTAAAAAGTTTGTGGAAATTTAAGTCTGAAAATCGAATATCTATTTAAAGGCGTAATAGACTTAAAATTCGGATGTAACTATGGTTCTAGAACGTTTGGGATCTTCACTTCACGAAGCCTTAAGAAAAGTTTTCAGAGCCTCCATCGTCGATGAGGCTGCTGTTAAAGAACTTGTCCGAGACATACAAAGAGCTCTGCTTCAAGCGGACGTAAACGTTGAACTTGTCCTCAATATTTCAAAGCGAATTGAAAACAGAGCGCTAAAAGAAAAAGTTGTTCCCGGCATTTCAAGACGTGAACACGTGATAAAAGTCGTCCACGAAGAACTAACACGATTTCTTGGAGAAAAACCAATTCCAATAAAAGTGGAGCCTGCAAAGAGGAAGATAATAATGCTTGTGGGCATTCAAGGATCCGGAAAAACAACAGCTGCTGCAAAACTTGCAAGATTTTTCCAGAAAAGAGGGTTAAAGCCTGCATTGATTTGTGTCGATACATATCGTCCAGGCGCTTACCCACAACTCCAACAACTGGCAAACAGAATTAACATACCTTTATACGGAAACCCGAAGGCGAAAAACCCCATTAAATTGGCCTCAGAAGGGCTGAAACAATTCGACAATAGGGACCTAGTAATTATCGACACTGCAGGACGCCACAAAGAAGAGCAAGAACTAATCAGAGAGATGAAGATGCTTGAGAAAAAAATAAAACCAGATGAAATCATGTTGGTGATTGACGGAACGATTGGTCAACAAGCAATGGCTCAGGCAAGAGCCTTCAATGAGGCAACACCTATAGGTTCCATCCTCGTAACAAAGCTAGATGGGTCAGCCAGAGGAGGCGGTGCCCTTTCCGCAGTTGCAGCTACTGGTGCACCTATAAAATTCATTAGTATGGGCGAAAAAATACAAGATATTGACTCTTTTAATCCTTCTCGTTTTGTTGGTAGATTGTTAGGTCTGGGTGATCTGGAAACCCTACTTGAGAAGGTACGTGAAGCAGAGATAAAGGTTCCAGAAAAGAAGGCTAAGGCAATCTTAAGCGGTAAATTCACCTTAACAGATTGGTATGAGCAGTTTGAAGCTGTGAAGGGAATGGGGCCCTTCAGAAAACTTCTGAAGATGATTCCAGGTATGTCCTATGATGTGCCGGAGGAAATGCTGGAAATGGCTGAGGATCGCTTGGAGAAGTGGCGTGTAATAATACAATCTATGGCGCCGAAAGAAAAGGAAAACCCGAAGATCTTGAATGCTTCACGAATAAGACGTGTAGCAAGAGGTTCCGGAACAAGTGAAAAAGATGTGAAGGAGCTTTTAAAGCAATACTCGATGATGCGCCGGATGCTAAAAACTCTACGAAGAAAAAAGAAACTACCATTTTTCAAAAGGGGGATGCCCCTGGATTTCAAGTAGCACATGAGCTGCCACAAAAGGGAAGTAATGCTGTGAAGGTTCTTGAAAAAGCTTCAAGGATGCTTGAAAAATACCCATTATGTGATCATTGCTTGGGAAGACAGTTTGCCCTGCTCGGTCATGAAATGGAAAATTGTGAAAGAGGAAAAGCGATAAAAACTGTTTTAGCGTTTGAAGCTCACACGCTTGTCCTCTCCAAAAACAAGAAGGGCATAAGAATTCTTAGGATTCTCGCGGCAAATGGCTTCTTCAAATCAGCCAAAGAAACACTTTATAGACTGAAAAAACCGATTCCAAGAAAAAACCTTGCAAAAACCTGCCTCTTATGCAAAGACAAATTCAAAATTGTTGACGAACTTGCAGAAAACGCCCTAGAAAAGCTCAAGGATTATGAATACAGCAACTTCTTGGTGGGTATACGGCTTCCCGTTGTGATTGAGGAACATGAAGATGAGTTTAAGGCTGAATTCAAAGTGTGTTATGGTGAGAACATGCGAAATGAGTTTGGGCGAGTAATAGGTAAGAAAATCGCAGAAAGCAACGGAAAAAAAGTGGAACATAGAAAACCTGAGGTTGTTGTGCTTGTTAATCCACTGACAGAAGAAGTAAAGCTTCAAGTAAATCCGCTCTATATAGCTGGGCGTTATAGAAAACTGATTAGAGGCATACCTCAATCAGAATGGTTGTGTTCAAACTGCAGGGGAAAAGGCTGTGAAGAGTGTAACTGGACCGGAAAAATGTACCCAGAATCAGTAGAAGAAATAATTGAGAAACCTTTTCTAGATGCTACAAAAGGCGTCGCAGCGTCCTTTCATGCTTCAGGAAGGGAAGATATTGACGCCCGTATGCTTGGTAACGGTAGACCTTTCGTAATAGAAATCGCACAGCCAATGAAGAGGTTCTTAGACCTCGAAAAGCTGAGGAAGGCTGCAAATGCCTATGCCAAAGGGAGAGTTGAAATTTCGGATTTGAGCTTTGCAGATAGAGATGTTGTTAGAAAACTGAAAAGAGCTGAATCTGCGCAAAAAGAATATCGTGTCGTTGTGGGGTTCGAAAGTAAGATAACGGCTGGAAATATGCGCCTTCTAGAAGAGAAACTGACAAAGGTAGTGATCAAGCAGAGAACCCCAATACGCGTCTTACATAGACGGGCAAACTTGACACGAGAAAGGTACATATACGAGGTTACGATAAAGAAATTGTCGCCTAAAAAGGCTGAAGTGAGAGTACGTTGTCAAGGAGGACTGTATGTTAAGGAATTGGTGACTGGTGATGATGGGAGAACCGAACCTAACATTTCAAAAATTCTCAAAAACAAAGCGAAGCCCATAGAGCTTGATGTTTTAAACGTGTTTACGGATGTTAAGAGGCAGAGAAAATGAAGAAATCAAAGGGTTTTCGGGCAGGAACACGTCGTCTCTTGAAAAAAAAGCCAAGGGAAAGGGGTAAACTGAGCTTGAGTAAGCTGCTTTATAAGCATGAGCTTGGAGGTCGTGTGGTCGTTGTAATAGATTCAAGCGTCCAGAAGGGTATGCCTCACAGGCGTTATCATGGTAAAGTCGGGACAGTGATTGAAAAACGTGGAAGAAGCTACGTTGTGAGCGTTACACAAGGAAAAGCTCTCAAACAGATTATTGTTAGACCTGAGCATTTAGAACCTTATAAGGGCTGATTGTATTGTCAAAAAAGGCAAGAACTGAGAAGAACCTCATAATTCCGCAAGTTAAGAAGTTACTGGAATCTTTAGGAGAAGAAAATCTGGATCAGTTTCAGCGTCGTACACTAGATTATGCATCCAAGTTTTCTAAAGTAGATGCAGAAGCGGGTGAGAAACTGGTGAAAAAACTTGTAGAGGAATTTGGTTTGCAAGAGGAGGAATCTGTTGAAATTGTTAACTGCATGCCTAAGAGTATCGAAGAGTTAAAGGTTTTTCTTGCTGGTGGACGCAAAATTATTGAAGTTTCAAAACTTGAAGCTATAGTTAATCTTCTAGATGAACATCGAAAATTGAAATAGTCTTTTTGCTCATTGTTTTTAAGCAACAAAAGATTAAGTTAGAGTGAACATGATGGAGAAGCGATATGAAGAGCACGCTTATGTGCTAGATTTTCTACTTCATGGCCGCCCGGGAATACATCCCACTGGAAGGGCTGGATATAGAGCGGGAGCTCTTGTTCAACTTGTAGGCGAAGGATTCTTCACACTGCTAGAAGCCTTAGTTAAGGAAGGTGTTGTACTTAAACCTCATGATATCGTTTACGTTGGGAAGAAAAATCGTAAGGAAATCACGTATATTATTGGTCGAATAAGGTATGATGAGTTAACTGCTGCTGCGAAGATGGAGCTTCCAGCAGTGATTAACAAAGTGGTGCTTTATCATGAAAAGGAGGTTGTCAACTTTTTTAATACGATACAAGCCATAACGCCGCGGATGCATGCTTTGGAGTTGATTCCGGGGATAGGGAAAAAGTACATGTGGCAGGTTATCAACGAGCGCGAAAGGAAACCATTTGAGAATTTTGAAGATCTTCAGAAGCGCACGGAAATGCCTAACCCTGTTAAGTTGATCACTAAGAGGATTTTAGAGGAGTTGGGTGGCGAGAGCAAATATCGACTCTTCACAAGGGCTCGTTAGAAGCAACTTAACTGGTTAATGAGCGTGATGAGTCTCCTGGGAAAAACGAAGTCTCTACTTCGAAGATATCGGATTCTTCCTAAGAAGCGGTTAGGACAGAATTTTACGGCGGACGCTTCAGTTTTTCAATGTATAAGCAGTTATGCGTCAATAGATCGAAACGACGTAGTATTGGATATTGGGGCTGGTTTAGGTTTTCTAACACGTTTTCTCGCCAAAAAATGCAAGCGTGTTTTAGCTGTTGAATCAGATGTAAGGCTTGTAACTGTTTTACATGAACAGCTGAAAGACCTAGCGAACGTTGAGATAATCGAGGGTGATATACTTAGGGTACATGTATCAGAGTTCAATAAGGTTGTTTCAGTACCACCCTACTATATTTCTTCCTCCCTGCTTTCTTGGCTTTTCAACAGGAATTTTGAATGTGCAGTCTTGATTTTTCAAAAAGAATTCGCGAGCCGCCTTGTGGCTTCCATTGGAAGCGAAGATTATGGGTGGCTAACGGTCGTTACCTATCAGCGTGTTGAGGTTGAGCTATTGAACGAAATTCCGAAGCGGATTTTTTATCCCGAGCCAGAAGTGAATTCAATTATTGTTCGTTTGACACCGAAAAGACCGCCGCCTTTCACCGTGAAAAACAAGGCGTTATTTCAGCAGTTTGCTCAATCACTTTTCAGACAACGTAATAGAAAGGTTAGAAACGCTGTTCTACCAATTATAAAATGTAAGCATGCTACGAAAAACACTGTTAAATTAGCTGATTCTCTTCCATTTCACGACAAACGAGTGAGAGACTTGGCACCTGAAGATTTTGGAGCCTTAGCAAATGTTCTGTTCAAGTAAGCAGGTGTTTTTTGAGGACTATGTTTTTCGTGTCTACGCGAGTGTTTACGAACCTGCTGAAGACTCTTTTCTTTTCGCTGAGTGTTTAACTGTTGAAAAAGGAGAAGTTGTTCTTGACATGGGCACTGGATGCGGCATACTGGGTATTGTCATAGCAGACCAAGCTGCAAAAGTTGTTGCAGTTGACATAAATCCATATGCTGTTCGATGCGCAAAGGAAAACGCAAAGCTGAATAGTGTTGTGGATAAACTTTTTTTTGTACAAGGCGACTTGCTATCATCAATAAAAGAAAAAGAAGAGTTTGATTTGTTGCTCTTTAATGCTCCTTACTTGCCTCTAAAGCCTTCCGAAGATGAATCATGGCTTGAGCGTGCTTGGGCTGGGGGAACTACAGGTAGACAAGTTATTGACCGTTTCATTTGCAAAGCACCGAAATATCTGAAAGAGGATGGGCGCATCCTTTTAATGCAGTCTACATTATCAAATGTTGACGAAACTTTGCGAGGATTTGGAGAAAATGGCTTAAAAGCCAGCATTGTTGCGAAGCGTCCTTTGCCGTTTTTTGAGACAATGGTGCTTGTTAAAGCAGAAAAGTGAATTGGTTCTTGATGGGTTATGCAGTCTTTTTGTATGAGTTTACTTAGATTTTGATGGAAAAAAACAATTGGATATTGTGGGCTAATCTGTCCTGACTGCCCTGTTCTAGTGGCGATACAGAAGGACAAAAATGCAGAGAGAAAAAAGAGTGGCAAAAACATTCACGCGCGCGCGCATTTCGGACAACGGTGCTGGTGACTGACTTTAAATTCCATTTTCCTACTCTATCCTTGAAGAATGGTCAAAGCGATTTTCAATTAGTAAAAAAAGGTGGGTAATAGTCTGATGATTGGAGGCTTTTCTACTCTGTCTTGTCAACAATTTCAGCTTTAGGAGCGTTTTCTTTAATTGACTCTATTCCTTTCTTGCATCCGTCTTTTGACTCGTATGCTTCGCCAGAGGCTATGATTTCACCGTTAGGAGCTTTCAATCTAAATCTGAACTTTTCAGCGGCATCTTTGTAGATTTCAAATTTTGCGCTTCTTTCCGACATAAATATCGCCTCAAAGTTAATGCAGATTACTCTATAAATATCTTCTTTAACATATTCGCATGCACCATTTTAACGTGGATAATCAATGTTTTTCAACATCTATAAATGATTATATAAGTTCTTTTTAACATTACAGTATGCCTATTAGTGTCTTCAGAGCTAAAAAAATTGAAACAAATAATGATTGGGAATGAAAGAATTTCTGAACGTGTAAACTAATTAACTGAGAAGTTCAAATAAAAAAGATGAAAGCGTGCGAAATTGAAGTTACATGGCTGAAGTCTATTCATAGATTATGAGTTCTTTTTCCTCTAAAATTCTGTGGAGCTTATTCACTGCATCGTAAACATCTTGTTCTTTTTTGGCTCCTGTACAAACAAGTTTGCCGCTTGCAAACAATAACATAACAACTCTGGGTTCACTCATTCTGTAAATTAATCCCGGAAACTGTTCGGGTTCATACATTGTCTTTCCTAATGGACGTACCGCTTTTTCCAAGTCTATTATTCCACCCAAACTTATAGAGGCCACAATATTCACGATCTTCACCTCAGGTTTGCCAATGATTATTATTCCACCCTTTTTCAGTTCTTTAACCACTTTGTTGACGGCTCTGCGAGATTCCTTCTCAGATTTTGCACCTGTACACACCATTTTTCCCGAATTAAAAATCAATGTAGCTGTCTTCGGTCTTTTCAGTCTAAACACTAG
>SOJA01000007.1 GCA_004376975.1 Candidatus Bathyarchaeota archaeon | reverse complement strand
TTTCGCAGAAAGCCTCGCAATCTCAACCTTAATACCTTCAACTTTAACCTTCATAACCTTACCCACCAGTTGATTCCTTCTTTGTAGACCCTTGGGCGTGTCATTGCTAAGACAGACCTCATTCTGTAGAGTGTTGCATGAAGAAAAAGGATTTAAATGCATGCATGCTTCTCATCCTTGATCATCCCAAGCATTCTCTATTTTCGGGGCAGTATTTGTTCATATGTTTGTCAATCAGTTTGAACATCTGTTCCATGGTTTCTCTGTTCAGAGAGTATACTCGCTTCCTGCCCTTCCTTTCAACGAAAACAAAACCACATCTTCCTAAAGACTTCAAGTTGTGGGAGATCATGCTTTGTTCTTGATTAAGAATATCGGCGAGTTGCGACACACTTTTTGGAGATTCTCTAAGAACTTCCAGTATTCCTAATCGACTTGGAGTTGAAAGCGCCGAGAAAAACAGATGGCAAGTCTCGCTTAGGTTATATTTCATTGTCGACACCTTCAATGAACAAATAATCATATGAATACTCGCTCATATAAGCCTTATGACACGCGCGCACTTCAACTTACATTACATGGTGTTGTGCAGCTAACATGCTGGAAAAATCAGATTGAGCAATCTTTAAATGCCGTGAAAAAAGTTAATCACCTGTATTAGCGTGACATTGAACCGAAGGTAAAAGTCCTCATGAATGAAAAGCTTATCACAGAGTTCTTAGACAAGAAGAACGTTTTCGCTGTTGTGGGCGCAAGCAGAGACCCCGAGAAGTATGGTCATCAAGTTTTCAAGGATTTGCGTAATGCGGGATACAAAGTCTACTGTGTAAACCCCAATGCAGATGAAGTTATGGGAGTCAAATGCCATCCAAGTATTGAAGCTTTGTCGGAAAAACCCGATGTTGTGGACATGGTGGTTCCGCCGAAAGTAGCCGAACAAGTAGTGAGGAGCTGTAAAAAGCTTGGTATAATGAAAATCTGGATGCAGCCCGGCTCAGAGTCGGAAGAAGCCATTCGCTTTTGCAAGGAAAACGGAATAGATGTTGTCCACGGAGTTTGCGTGATGGTTGAAAGAAGAACCCGAAAAAACTAACTTAAACACCGAGCATGTTTTCGACAATTTTGCAAAAAGATACAACACTTGGTATGACAAGCCTTTTGGAAAATCGGCATTCAACTTAGAAAAGGGCTGCATAGCATCCTTATGCGAGAATTTGCGGCGCCCCTTCCTTGAAATAGGTGTTGGAACAGGAAGATTCGCAAAGGCATTAAAAGTAGAACATGGAGTTGACACTTCAGTTGGCATGTTAAGATTTGCAAAGAAACGGGGAATAATGGCCATAAAAGGAGCGAGTGAGAAACTCCCATTCTCAGAGAAGTTCTTTGGCGCAGTCTTTATCATCGTAACCCTCTGCTTTGTTGATGATCCATTAAAAGTTATAGTAGAAGCCTCAAGAGTTTTGAAGGACGAGGGCAGCATTGTTCTCGGACTAATATTGAAAGGAAGCGCTTGGGCAACTTTCTACAACAAAAAAGGTGAGACCGGTAACGTTTTCTATAAAATCGCAAAGTTTTACAGCTTTGAGGATTTAAAGGCCATGATTGAAAAATCTGGACTCAAGGTTATGGAGATAAGCTCTACAATTTTTCAAGCTCCAACAACAAACATACTTCGTCCAGAGTCTCCAAGAAGAGGATACTATGAAAAAGCAGGATTTGTATCAATGAGGCTTGCAAAAGCCAACTCCAGCATATGTCAGGACCAGCAACCATTCGAACAGTACACTTTATAAAAAAGAGCTACAAAAGCGATTCTTAAAAGCAAAAGCCGCGAAAAATGGCAAAGACTAAGCGCGCGTAATAATGGTAATACATTCTTTGTGCATATTGCATCAGCATAGCCACGTTTATCGTAGATTCAATAATCTCGGGTTAGTGCAAGTAAAGTTAGTGTTTCTAGCGTGAACAAAGATGGGTTTGATTAAAAACTTGAGGATCACGACGCTTGCTGAGAATCTTGTCATGACTAAATGTCTTGGTCAGTGGGGTCTCTCATTTCTCTTAAAGTTCATAGATGCAGAAGGTGACCGCCAGAAGGTAGTATTCGACACAGGCATTCATAAGAAATCATTGTTTTACAACATAAAGCAATTAAAAGTGGATCTGAATGATATGGATTGTTTGATTATTAGCCACGGCATGCATGCATTATACCTGAAAACCGTTACACTCCAATCATAGGTTTCCATCATAACACCTAGATAGCAGTACTATATGACCTATTAAGTGGTTGCCACACTAATGC
>SOJA01000124.1 GCA_004376975.1 Candidatus Bathyarchaeota archaeon | reverse complement strand
TCAAGAATTATTTAGAGTTGATGAACAAGCATGCAGATTACTTCAGCGCCCGGCCCTGGCCTGAGGCCTTGTTCAAGTGGTAGCGTTCGCTAACTGCGAACCTTTTTATACATTAGCGAACATGCTGGGAAGTCATTTCAATGTTCGCTAACTGCGAACGTTTATATACATTAGCGAACAACAGTTATCCGGTATGCGCCTAGTAAACAATATTTTTTCATTAAAAGCATCCAGAATCACAAGGTGTCTGCTAGTAGATTTCGGAAAAAAGTGGACAATTCGTGAACTCGCTAAGAAAGCTGATGTTTCTGTTGGTTATACACATGCAATTATAACGACTTTAACGAACATGGGATATGTGCAACGAAACGATACAGATAATAAGCTTGTATTGCTTGATCCTGCAAAGCTTCTAAAGCGATGGGCAGCCTTTCATCAATATGATCACTTCAATACGTTTTTAGATTACTATACATTTGAACATGAGATTGAAAGGTTCTTGGAAAAGATAGCGGAGAGAATTAGGAAAGAACAATATGCACTTACATCGCTTGCAGGAGCTTCGTTAGTATCACCTTATGTTCGACCTATCGATGTCCATTTTTATGTAGAAAATAAAGAAAAAGAGATCCTCATGTCCGGATTGCTTGATATCAAACCTACTGCAGGAACTGGTAATGTAAGAATGGTGATTCCCTTTGACAAAGGTGTATTTTATGGAACTAGACAAATTGAAGGAATCAGAGTTGTGTCAAATATACAACTATACGTTGACCTCTTGAATTACTCCGCTAGAGGAGAAGATGCTGCAAAAAACTTGTATACTGTAATGGAGAAAGAATGGAGCAAAATACTGATAGGTTCAGAGAATGTATGATAGAGATTTTACCGAGACTTCCAAAGGTGCTCTAGTTGAACTGGGGCTTGCCTTAGGGAGATACAAAGAGAACATAGTTTTAGTAGGAGGGTGGCCTCCATATTTCCTAACTTCTGGACATTTCGATCATTGTGGTTCTGTGGACGTTGATTTTGTTCTTAAACCATCAATTGTTATCAAATATGAGAGCATTCGGAACATAGTTGAAAACTTGGGCTATGGGCAAACATCTAACATCTTCAGATTTGAAAAAAATCTACGTTCATCCAGAACCGATCGACAATATGTTCTTCACTTGGACTTTCTGACAGAACCGGGGGCTGCTAAAGAAATCATACAAAGAGAGCAACTCATTACAGTTCAGGAAGATTTGAAAGCCTGTCTAATTGAAGGCTCAAGTATAGTTTTCAACTTTAATTATGAAGAAATCATTGAAGGAACTATTCCTGATAACGGAGAAGCTGTATCTCCCTTAAGTTTAGCAGATATAGTCGGCTCACTCTCTATGAAGGGACAGGCTCTAAGAGGCAGATTCAAGCAGAAAGATTTCTATGACATATACGCTGTTTCAGGTTTCCATAAAGGCAATCCTCTGGAAGCTGGGAAGGCTTTCGTGAAATCTGTTAGAGATCAAAATTTCGTTATTGAAAATTCTATCGTTCAGTCGAGTCTTTCAACGATTCGGAATTCATTTTCCAATATCTCAAGGGTTGGACCTCAAATGGTTTCACGATTTATTGGCAGTGACACTAGTACTGACGCTTTCGAACGTGTGAACGCTTTTCTAAAGGTAGTAGGCGAGGTATTCTAACATAGTAAGAATGTACACGCGTGGAATTCTAGCATGTATAAAGTACAATGGTATCCTATCAAATTAAAATGCGCGCGTCTACGACTATGCTTCAATTGTGCCGAACTTTGGAAAGCTGAAAAGAAGAAGCTAAAGTTAACCGGTTAAGGTGGTTGAAGTGCAGGGGAAAGTTGAGATTCCGAAAAAATCAGTCAAACCGTTGATTGAGCACTGCGCAAAATTGAGTGAGGAAACTGGAAAGCCTGCGGACGAGATTTTCAAGAATTATTTAGAGTTGATGAACAAGCATGCAGATTACTTCAGCGCCCGGCCCTGGCCTGAGACCAGAATAGAACAGTTGGCGCTCGATGACATAGATGTTGAACTCATTAAAGGAGGCAAGAATCATGATGAGAAGCTTGAGCGTTTCACGCTGGTTTGTTTGAGGAAGAACATCAGTTTGGAAGGTTTTAACGCGGAGCGCTTCAGAGAAAACTTCGACTTCTATGGACGCCGGAAATGCCGCCGCTGCTCAGTTCCCGAAGCCATGGGGCTTAGGAAATATGTGGAACTTGAAGAACAGCAGAGGAGGGAGATTGAGGAAGACTTGAAGCGAGAGAAGCCCTCGTGGCTGTCGAAGGATA
>SOJA01000216.1 GCA_004376975.1 Candidatus Bathyarchaeota archaeon | reverse complement strand
TCATGAACGTGTTGACTGTGAAGTTTGTGTCACTTATCGAATCTGTCGCCAAACCGTAGCCTAAGCAAATAAGGGCAGCCGTTACGCCTAAAGCAAGCCTCAACCAATATATGCTTTCTAGGGGTTTCACAATCTTTCAGCCTTTGCAACTTATATTTCGATTTCAGATTTAAAGTTGCCTATTTATAAATCGTTTTCCGTGTTTATACATCATTTTCACTTTCTGAAGATTCGCAAAACTCAGGAATGAGAAAACAACAGAGGCACTGGCGAGCAACTCAGCTCGCGGACGTCGTGGACCCGTTCACTCTCAAAGAGGCCCTACATTCAGCGACTATGACTTTTGAGTGTGTGCACAGGACTGAAAGTCAGAGGCCGGAACGAGAAGAAGAGGCTGATAAAATCTGGGGACGCGCATATTTTCCAGTGTGTTCGCTCACTTTATGCGCATTATGAAAACTCCCCATGTGTGAAACCTTCAATTACATATCTGGCATCAGGTTTACTCCGAAAGGTATATCTTATGATTTATGATGATGACTGTTGCGTTAGTTTGTTCCATTGTCTCAGGAAAGCCTGGAGGAGCATCGTGTGGGTCTAATCCAATATTTCTTTTATGCGGTTCTAGCTATTGCAGTGATTAGACTGTTCACATGGCTCTTTTTGTCTTTGAACTATACTCGAAGACGTCGAGCTGAAGCAAGTAGCTATTTCCCAAAGATTTCGGTAGTCGTACCAGCATATAACGAAGAAATAACTATCAAAAGCTGTATCAAATCTCTGCAGGATCTGGATTACCCTGATTACGAGATTATACTGGTTGATGACGGATCAACCGACAAAACTCTTGAAGAAGCTAAGAAATTTGAGGTTTCAGGCGCGAGAGTAATACACCAAGAAAACCAGGGGAAGGCAAACGCGCTGAACAATGGAATACTCTCATCCAAGGGCGAAATAATTGTGACCGTGGATGCTGACACGAAACTCCATAGGGACTCTCTAAAGAAAATAGCCAATCGCTTCGCCACTAATCACCATCTTGGAGCCGTTGCAGGAAATGTGAAAGTAAGTCCCGCCCCAGGGCTACTGAACAGGCTTCAAGCAACAGAATACACCACTGGAATAAACCTAATCCGAAAGGCTCAGTCCACATTGGGATGCGTCTTGGTGGTGCCTGGACCCATTGCAGCCCTCAAAAAAGAGGCTGTTGAACGTGCGGGGTTATTCTTGGAAGATACTTTTGCCGAGGACTTTGACATGACGATGAGGATTCTGAAGAAGGGTTACCAAGTAGAATATGAAGATGGCGCAATAGCATACACGGACGCCCCAAAAAACCTAGAAGATCTAATAAAACAAAGGCGGAGATGGTATCGAGGCATGATACAAGTATTGGATAAACATCGAGACATGTACTTGAGACGAAAATATGGCGTGCTCGGAGTGTTTGGCATCCCCAACCTCTGGTTTGATATAACATCTCCCATTCTGAATACCGCGTTAATTCTTCTTGCCTTACTTGCAGGATTCCTTGTAGGCGAATCGTTTATTTCTCTAATCGGACTTGTTGCATACTTCATTGCTGAAACAGTTGTAGGGATTTATGCTATAAGCCTCGATCCAATACCCAAAATGAGAGAGTTTGCTGCAATACCCATTCTCTTGTTCTACAACGTGTTTATAGATGGTGTTCGGATGATGGCTTTTGCAGAAGAAATGGTCAGCATCGTAATGAAATGGGAGAAACCAAGGAGATGAGACCGCAATGTCAATCGACGTATCAATTCTAGGAATTGTCTTCGCATTAATACTATTCATTATCATCTTCTCAGCAGTAATTCTCTATCTAGCCTTTAGAATCAAGGAGACTTTCCGCGAAGAAAAAAGGCGTGGGGTACGCATTGCTAAAATAGCATTCTTGATAGGTGTTCTCTTCCTTGCCGGAGGAAGCTTCTACTTCTTTGCGAACACCCTAACACCCGCACCTCCATCGCCACCTTCAAACGAAAATGGAAAACCGCAATTATCTCTAATCATTTCCTATCCTTCGAAAGTCAAAATGAATACTAAAATCATTATCGGTTTCACCATAACTAACCCTACAGAGTACATAGCTCATGATGTGGTTATCCAAACAAATGTGCTCTTTGAGCATTTTAGCATAGTCTCCTCAACCCACGACATCATAGGCAATATTGTGAAAATCGGAGACGTGCAGCCTGGAACAACTGTTAGCTCACTTGAGTTGACTTCACCAGATAGACCAAGAGATGTTGAAGACACTATCACTTTGACGTTTAAAGAGATGGACCAACCAATAACTGAGGGAAT
>SOJA01000185.1 GCA_004376975.1 Candidatus Bathyarchaeota archaeon | reverse complement strand
ACAAGCATCCGAGGGTGCAGTCGATGCTTGAAGCAGATGTATGGTTTGAACCCGCTGTTGTGATTGAGGTTCTCGGAGCAGAAATTACGTTAAGCCCAGTTCACACATGTGCGATAGATGCGATTCGTAAAGAAAGCGGGTTGGCTATAAGATTTCCCCGATTCACCGGAAACTACAGATTTGACAAGTCCGCAGAAGATGCGACAACAGATAAGGAAATAGTGAAAACTTACAGAAACCAGTTAAAGAAACTGGGTGAAAGTTAAAATTTCTATGTGCGTTGGCGAAAGTTAAAGAATTTCGAAAGATATATGATATCTTAGATACTTGCCTTTAATTAAACCGTGGTGTCAATGGCAAATAGACATAAACGCAAGATAGGTGAAAAGGGTTTAAACAGAAAACTATTAACCGGTGTTGTTCTAATCACTACTATTCTTTTGGCTATTTTTGTCGTATATTACCTATTTTTTCAGCATCACACAGAAAATTGGACAGCCGTCATAATAGACCAACTAGTTGTGCAAGAAGAACTGGTAAACCCAATTTTTAATGCTAATTGCACTTCAATACTGAACGCTTCAGGGTTTGATGTGAAATATTATTCCGGTAGCGATGTCAATGTGACGTTTTACAAAGACCTTCCTTCTAAAGGCGGCAAAATAACAATTCTGAGGGCTCACTCAGCAGTAAGAGATAACACAGATTGGGTTGATCTGTTCACGAGCGAGAGCTTCAGTAAAGACCGACATACTCATTTAGCGAGTGATAGGCAGATCAGTAAGGCTCAGATGTATTCGTCTGATGAATGGTATTTTGCCATTGGTCCTACGTTTGTAGATCGAAGCATGACCGGATTGTTTGACAGCAATTGTGTAATTATTTTGATGGGATGCAATAGTCTTAACGAGACGACTATGGCAGAAGCATTAGTCGGAAGAGGCGCTAAAGTTGTTATAGGGTGGACTAGTTGGGTAGAAGCGAGCTATACTGACTCCTTTACTATACAACTGCTTCAACGTTTACTCGCTGAGAATCCCGAGACCATTAAAGGTGCTATAAGCAAGATAAATCACCAAATAGAACTCTATCATCCAAATCCTTACAACACAACACTGACTTACTATCCAACATCAGATGAAGCTGCGAGCTACATTATTCCAACAAGAAACAATGAAATATCTCCGGGCTTTATAGGAGAATTATTCCAAATTTTGCTCTTTACTACTTTAGCAAAACGGAAATGTGACGTGCAGATGGCCTCTTTAGTTGAGGCGAAATGATCTGTTTATTCTTTGACTCGAGTCTCTACAGTTCCTTGCGACTGCGTTTTCCCGAATATTATTCGAGTGGGTTTAGGTTTCGTAAAGGTTGCAGGAGTTGAAGGTAGATGTGGGCTTTTGAGGTTTTCGCAATGCTTTGAGACAATTAGGTAAAGTCGGTCTCTGAGGTCTATTCCTATTGGTTTTAATTCCTTGAGTTGTTTGATTTTGCTGGCTAAAATGTTGTCTTCTAATGTTTCAGTAATCCACTTTTCAAAATCCTTTCTGTAAAGGTGAAACTCCAAAGATTTGATGTCTATATCTAGAATTTTCTTGACAAACTCTTCTAAAGACGCGGCACTTTCTCCAGTATAGTTTCCTATTGAGGTGAAGAAGTAAAAGGCCTTATCTCTGGGAAGGGGTCTTAGAATTCTGGATGTTTTGGGTTCATTCAACATAATTTTTCACCATTAATCATTTTACTCTATTTATAGATGGGTTTCAAGATTTAAAACTTAGGTTTGCGAAAAGCTGTAACTGCTTATTTTTGAGTCAAAATGTGTTTGTCGTTCTTTTGGAACGGTATTGTCATAAGTGTGTATGTGCGACGTTTCTAGTGCTCCAGATTTCATTTTACTCCAAACAGGCAACTAATACACTCCAGATATGAATTGATAATATTTAATGCTAGAATTAAAGGTGATTAAGGGTTGTAATAGGAGAATTTGTGACATTTATTGAAGGTTATTGGAGGTTAGAACGGTGGTGGTTTTTGGTTTGTGCGTATTTTGTTTATTCGGAAGGCGTAAGTTTTATTAAGTATTGCGACAGACGATAATTTGGAGCCGTGTTAAGGAAAATGGGCAGTACTTCAGAACGAGAACACAGAAAGAAATTGAATAAAATGCAAGAAAAACTGAACAAACGAGCAAAAGACGTTCGCAACAACATTAGCAAAATTGAAAAAATCAAGCTAGATGCTCTCAAGAAAGCAGAAGAAATGAGGCACTCTATAGACAAGGAAATAGACAAAATAGAAAGAGACATCGTAAAATCGAAAGATTTGGCACCAGAATCCAAAC
>SOJA01000165.1 GCA_004376975.1 Candidatus Bathyarchaeota archaeon | reverse complement strand
TTGAAAGCAAAGATCCGAAACTTATGAGGACTGGAATTTTAACTGCGTTGGGAATTGCAATACACAATTTTCCAGAGGGATTTGTCACGTTCGTAGGCTCGTTACATTCAATAGAAATGGGCATTCTATTAGCGGTAGCCATAGCCATTCACAACATACCAGAAGGAATGTCTGTGTCTATACCCATTTTTTATGCTACCGGAAACAAGAGAAAGGCTTTTCTGTACTCTTTTGTTTCGGGGATATTTGAGCCGATCGGTGCAGTAATAGCAGCAGCTTTCCTCTTACCCTTCATGACAGATTATCTGATTGGTTATGTTCTAGCCTTCGTTGCTGGCATCATGATTTACATAAGCTTTGATGAATTATTGCCAGCTGCCCACGAATATGGTAAAGAGCATATGGTAGCCATAGGACTTATTTCTGGAATGGCTGTAATGGTATTAAGTTTAATTATGCTCAGGTAAAGCATTATGATAAAAAATAAAGAATTTGCCCGTAAAAGTGCATGAAGAAAATATTCTAAAAAGAGTTAACCAATTTGACCACGTGGAAGCTTGGGTGCATGCTAATATTTAGATCTGCTTAAGTTTTGATTTTTGATAAGGCTTGTTTAGAGACTAGGCTACTTTGGTGTTAGGTTTAACTGAAAATTTCTTTATGTTGTAATGCTCAAGCAAACTTAGGGCACCCGGACCAAACTCACCAGAGATTACTAAGTTTACTTTAAGATCTGCTAGCGTCTTTACCGCAACCGGTCCAGAACCATACTCATAGAAAGCCGCGCGCGCTGGTTCAGAAAAAGATTACTTTTTTAAAGCGTCTAAATATATATAAGTGGAGAAAAGTATGGAATTTCCTGTTGATACAGTAGTCAGAGATAAAAAAATCCTTTATGATGGGTGCTTTAAGCAAGGGTATGACGTTGTCCTTGGGTGGAATAGTGTCTTACAGTTCCTTAAACATATTCCGAACGATACAGCAACGCTTGTCATCACTTCTCCACCTTACAATATCGGGAAACCTTACGAACACCGTGTAGAGTTTAAAGATTACTTAGAATGGCAAAGAAAAGTGCTGAAAAGATGTATCGATATTCTGAGCCCGAAAGGAAGTTTATGTTGGGAGGTCGGAAATTACATAGAAAATGGAGAGGTCTTCCCTCTTGATGTCTATTTCTACAATATTATTAAGAAAGAATTTGGATTACATCTCAGAAATAGGATAGTATGGCATTTTGGACATGGACTTCATGCAAGTAAGAGATTTTCGGGGCGGTATGAGACTATTTTGTGGTTTACCAAAAAGGATGATTATATTTTTAATTTAGATGCCGTTAGAGTCCCTCAAAAATATCCTGGAAAACGGTCTTATAAAGGACCAAATAAAGGCAAACCATCTTCGCATCCTCTAGGTAAGAATCCAGCAGATATGTGGCGAATTATTCTTAGAGATTGGGAAAAGGAATTATGGGATATTCCAAATGTAAAAAGTAACCATCCTGAAAAGACCATTCATCCGTCTCAGTTCCCAATAGAGTTGGTAGAAAGACTTGTCCTAGCTCTTACTAATGAAGGCGATGTAGTCTTTGATCCATTTGTTGGGGTGGGTTCTTCAATAATCGCAGCTATCTTGCATAACAGAAAGGGTGTAGGAGTCGACAAAGAGAGACAATACACAGATATAGCTTTTGAGAGAATAACCAAAGCTCTTAAGGGCACATTAAGAAAACGTCCTTTGGGTAAACCTGTATGGCGACCGAAAGGAACTGAAAAAGTGGCAAGAACACCTCCTGAATGGAACGCTAGAGCGCGCACGCACACAAAAATATCTGAATGGGTTAAGGATTAATTAGAGGTTGTTGTCGAGGTCGAGCCACATCAATACCAAGAATCAAGACAGGAATATCTATGTTGCTTACACCTCTCATTTCTAAGTCTGTCTTTATTTGTTCGAAATAAGATACTCCCGTGGACATCTCGCTTGCTAAACTCAACATTGGAACGATTTCAATTCCACAATCTATTAAGCCTTGGTTGGCAAAAATAGTCATTTTGGCTGCTACATTGTAAACCATAAACGCGTACTTGCCAAATTGAACTTCTACACCCACATTGTTTTTGATAACATCCATTTCTCTGAATCCTTTGTGTTCCTTAGCGATTTCGGGAATATACGTTTTGACTGGAATCCTTACGAATTTTCCTGTTCTCCAACCCTTCTTTTCAAAAAAGCTTCTAAATTCCTTGTTAAGAGCCCTTGGGCTATAAAGTGCCCTTCTGGGCATAGTCTTTTCTCTACTTATCTTTGTTTTAAGACGAGAACCAACAACTGAAGAAACAACATCTTCAACTTCGTCAAGCTCCGATTTGTGATGTTCTTCCAAGAATTCCTTTCCATTATTAAATGAATATTGAGCAACGATTTGCATAATTCTTCGATCTAATCTTGCCACAAAGTGTTATAAAACAGTTTTAGTTTCAAAATCATCATCTACATGCTTCTGGCTTAACATCTGTTTAAGCATGAAACTTTGCTGTATCAATCTATGAAGAACATCCTTTGTTTTATCAGATGTCATTTTCCCTTTGTAAGTTTCAGGACGTTGTGGTGTAAAACTTTCTCCATAACCATATCTGAGTATAAGCCATTTATCACTAAGCATTTTTGGAAGCCATTCCATCTTTTCAGATGTACAAGGATGTTTATCTATAACCTCAACCCAAATATAATAACAGTCAAGTTGTTTTGCCAAATCCATTGAAGACGCAAGTGTTAAATCCACTACGAAATCATTTTTGAAGAAGAATGGTTTTGGATTGTTGCATTTTTCTTTTAGTGAGGTCCAAGCTCCATAACCTTCCCAAAAGTTCTTAATATGTTCAACTTTCCTATCATGAGGACTCGTTTCTTTTTTTGAAGACATTTTAATCCGTAAAAAAGGAAGAAAAGGAAAATATATGGTTTACTCTTTACGTTTTTCGGACGATGATCATGAGAAAAGCTTTAAGCTTCTGGTTGCAAGAAATGACTTATACCTCAAAATGGGGGTTACTAGTTGTCTGAAGAAGCAAAGTTGGTGTATCTTCAAGAAAAACTTGATGAAGCAAAAAAGCGTGAAAGAAGTGGTTAGCGCGCGCTTATGATTCCGTGTGTCCTTTGCCGTCGCTACTGCTATTTGTTGAAAAATTTAATAGCTCAGTAAAGCTTCTGTAGCATTGATTAATAGTTGACGACGTGGAAGCATGGAAAAAGTTGTAATAGTTATGGGTTCTGAAAAGGATCTTGAATTTTGCGAGAGAATTGCTGAGCATCTGAAGGTTTTAAAGCTGGATTACGAGTTTCATGTTGCCTCAGCCCACAAGACTCCTAAGAAAGTTTTGAAGATCCTGAAAAAATATGAGAAAGAAAGGGTTGTATACATTACTGTTGCTGGCAGATCGAACGCTTTAAGTGCTTTTGTTGATGCAAACACTACAAAACCTGTCATTGCATGTCCACCGTACTCTGAAAAATTCGGGGGAGCAGACATATATTCTTCCCTTAGAGTCCCAAGCGGGATAGGTTCCCTGGTAACAATTGAGCCTGAAGGAGCAGCTGTTGCTGCTGCAAAAATTTTCGCAGTGGATAACGAAGAATACGCGCAGCTTGTCGCAGACTATCAGTTGGGAAAGAAAGAGCGAATTGAAAAGGCTGACGAGTCTGTCAGAAAGCTAAAACTGTGAAAGCTATGGGCAGCGTAAAAGACTTAGAGGTTCTTGAAAAACCCACAGAAGATGCAATGGGTGTTGGAAGGTTCCATTTTTCGGATCGATACTCAGTTTTTGACTGGGGTGCGATGCCTGATCATATTAAGGGTAAAGGAGCTGTCTTGTGCCTTATGGGAGCCTACTGTTTTGAAAGGCTTCAAGAAAAAAAGATAGAAACGCATTATAGAGGCTTAATAGATGAGAGTGGGAAGCTGGTGACTTCCAAGGAGTTAACTCAGCCAACAAGTATCATGGAGTTTAACTTGGTTAATGTGTTTAGACCTGAAACCTGCATGGAAAATGGAAAACTCAAGTATAATTACAGCATGTTCACGTCAAATATCAACAACTACCTGATTCCTCTTGAGATAATCTATAGAAACGGATTGCCTGAAGGCTCCTCCATTTTCAAAAGACTTAGGCGAGGGTTGATCACTGTTGAGCAGTTGGGCTTGGATCATTATCCGAAGCTTGGAGAGCGGCTTTCGAAGCCCATTTTTGACGTGAGCACGAAACTTGAAGAGAAAGACCGATACGTTACATGGGAAGAAGCGCAAGAAATCGCTGGTTTGACAGATGAGGAAGTGAAAAGAGTTTGGGATCTGCTTCTCAGGGTGGATGAAACAATAACGATGGTTGCGTCGGAAGCTGGTTTGGAGAATTTGGATGGAAAGATAGAGTTGGCTTTCAATCCTGAAAGGAGGCTTATGGTTGTGGATGTTGTGGGAACGCTTGACGAGTGCAGATTCACGTTTGAAGGGTTGCAGGTAAGCAAGGAAATTGCTAGGCAATTCTACAGAAAAACAAGCTGGCACGGAGATGTTGAAGAGGCGAAGAAAAAAGCTGAAAAGGAAGGGCTTAGGGACTGGAGAGAACTGTGCAAGTCTAGTCCTCCAAAGCTGGATCCAACCTTGAAGACTATTATAGGCGAGATGTATGTGGCTGCCTCAAACGAGTTGACAGGCCGCAGACTGTTTGATGCCCCTAGTCTTGTAGAGGTGATTAAAAAATATAGGGATTATGCTAGTTCGGATTAGGTGACTAGCTGGTTTAGCTGGTTTATTTTCCATGCTCTCTTGATTTCTAGAGCTATGCGGTCTCCCATGCTCATCAACTTCTTGTATTTCGCGTTTGCATATTGCGATCCTATTCCCATGTGAACGTTTGTTCCTCCACCATGTCTCAAGGCAATGTCTTGGGTTACTGGAATGTGCATGTATGGGTCTCCTTCTTCAGGCACATCATATACTCCATAGTCTGCTGCTGTTCTAGCTTCTGCACCGCTCGTATAGTCCAGCTTGACGACAGGTTTAAGCTCGTACTTGGAAACGCGATCCCACGTGACCAGTGTTTGTAGGCACCATGCGCCAATTATGCCTGGGTACGCGTGTTCTCGGCATGAAAGCAGATAACGGTCAGCGTAACGATGAACATCCTTTAAGAGGGATTCTCTGAGGCTTAGGATTGCGTGGGCAGTAACTTCAAATGATGGAATCTTCTTTATTTCTTGCTGAACGTCTATGGGAAGCCGTTTCAAGCCGTCAAATATTGTTTCTCTCCTTTCATCGATTGACAGAAACTGATTGGCCAAGCAGATTCTTGCTTCTTCAATATTTACGTTGTAGAGTTTTGCAAACCAGTCGTCTACGTCGCCCCATTCGCTTTTTGCGTCTAAAGGTGAGAAGAAGAAGTTGAAGTTGGCATGTGGTCCCAGCACGATTTGTTCGACGCGTCCCTTCTCCAATCCCTCCTTGTTTAGGTTTCCAGCTTCTATTTCTCGTGAGATTTTTTCCTCTAGATGCTGCGAGTTTGCTGCGAAGATGAATTCTCTTTCGAAAGCTCTGTGAGCATGTTCAGCCTTTAGAAGAATGGGCTCCTCAATTGGTTCCTTGAATTTTATTCCGCCTTCGTAGACTTCGTATTTGTAGGATTTGGGATATGGGATGCCAGCTTGCTCTGCAAACCAGTAATAGTCTTTTTCGATTTCCCCTCTGTTTTCTATTTTTAGAAGGGTTCTAGAGCCCACTATTGGCACCGCAAATTTATCTTCGATTACGCTGCAGTATTCGTCTCCGCCGACATAGACTGAGAAAGCTCTGTTTGGAATCTGCAAACATTCCAAGTCAACAAGTTCATCAACGTATTTGACTATGTCTGAGTAGTTGTCAAGGATTAGTATGATGCTTTTCCAGTTGTCACTTTTCCTTATGTCTTTTGGGTCGTTTACAACACGTAAGTCTCTTCTGACAAGGCTTGGTAAATCTTCCACACTCTCATCAGGCTTGCCGACCATGGGGTTTTGTAGGTAAATTCTTGCTCTACTCGGCGTTGTGTATATAATGCTTCTTAAGCCAACGTTGCGTTGTCCCTGCCAAGCATCTAGGGCTGAGTGTGACCCCAAATTCAGTCCGATAGGTTCTTTGTATCTTCCAACTACTTCCTGCATCTCTTCTCTTCTGACTGTCATAAAGTTCACCAATTAATTAGCTAAGGAATTTAGACTTCAATGTTTTAAGTCTTTTCCACATCAGGCTGTAAAAACATCGTTTGTTAGTTTTAGTTCTAGATTTTCCTTCTATCGGTTTTTTACATACAGGGTTATAAGAAAAGAAACGGCTTTTCGCTGTAGGGGAGAAGAGAGAGATGGCTGAGTCCTTCAGATGGCTGTTTGTTGACTTTGTCCCGTTACTCTATGACAAAAAAAGAGTTGCAAGACAATTTCAGGTTGAGACTTGGCTTAACCCTTCCCAGCTCATTAAAGAGCTGAAAATCAAAAAGGCCGACACAAACAGAAGAGACCTAAACCCCGCACTAAGATACATCGTTTAGAAAACGCAAGCCTCCAGAACTGTTTCAAAGTTTTTGCGGGTCCTGTCTCTTTTATAGTTTTTCAATGCAGCAATAATCGTATTTTTGTCTTTCCTACCGATCTTTTCAGCGACTTTTTCCGCAACTTGACCGCTAACAAATAGGAACTGGCAGATTGATGTTACATTTGAAGGTTTCCGGTTTGAGCTGGCTGTTTCAAAATCAACTATAAACGGCTCATCCTTCTTCATTACAATGTGTTTCGGAGCGTGACTCAGTTCTCCATGATCCAAACCTACATTGTCTAGGCGCCAACATTGCTCCAAAATCTCACGTAAAACCGTTGCTATTCGAGCTTTTCCCATATGCCTTTCTAGCCAATGCGGAAACAAAACACCATCAATAAACTGCATCAGAAGAAAATTCCTACTTACATCCAGAAAGTTTGGTCCAACATTCACTGAGTTTGCTTTTCTAAGCATATCTGCCTCATGCTGCATATGAGCACGGTCAGCATCGACTCTTCGAATCTTCAAAGCTACTTTTTCACCCTTTCTATAGGCTATTACCACTATGCCGACGCATCCTTTGCCCAGAACAGGTATGTTGGTAACTTCTTTTCCCCCTATAAATTCTAAAGCTTCAACACCAAGCTTCTGCAGTTCCTCTAAGCGGCCTTTCAATTTCGCCTTGGTAGTATGTGGATAGCATATTATTGAAGCATAAGGTTCTTCACTTAATCCTTCAAAGCCTATTACCCTTGCTTTTTTCAAGATTCAATCCCCCATCATTTCACTTTCAGTATTCATTAAAAATCTAGTCAAGCCTAACGTTTATACGTTGCACCTACACAGAAACCGATTTAAACGCGCTTAACACTTCATCATAAGATCCTAGGAAACATACTAGCACACGCAAATCCACACTTTAGCTTTCAGCTGCCCTTGCCATGGGTTCCCTTTCTTAATCTTTGTTTGAGGGGGGGGGGGGGGGGGGGGGGGGGGGGGGGGGGGGGGGGGGGGGGTGGGGGGGG
>SOJA01000114.1 GCA_004376975.1 Candidatus Bathyarchaeota archaeon | reverse complement strand
AAAGTATATACAATTTGAATATGAGCGTCTCGGTGTTAGGCTAACCGCTAGACAAGAAACCGTCACATGTTTGAAATTCGTCTTCTGAGATCCATCCTTCGGCTCTTAACTCTTCTAGTCCTTTCTTTATACTTTCACGCGATGTTTTTGTTCGTAAAATGTTGACTCGAATTTCTGCATCGCTAAGTTCTTTTTCAAACACAGGATTTTGTTCAATTACGGTAAGAAGTTGATTGAGAAGATTGGTGGTCGGCTTTGAACGAGGCTGAAGAAGCGACTTTATCTTGGTTACACCAAGAACCCCCCTGAATTTTGTTGTGATTCCCATGCTGCTTGCGATTGATGGGGGATACAATGCGTATCTTTTCTTCGATTCTCTCTGGTAACAAACAAGATAAATTGGAATATATACTAACGCGTACTTTCTTCGTCTCTCTGGTATGCCCATTCCATCAAGTTTATCCAATGTCATCCTTTTCAGTTGCACAAGCTTGTCGATTTGGTCTATTATCATGGAAGTTGAATCTTCCAGCGATTTCGTTTCTTGCTGGCTCATTCGAATTTTAGCATCCCTAGAAGCTTCAAGGTCTCTCAGGGGCTTCATAGCCTCCTCAGATTGAACATCACATTCCGACCTGATTTTAAATATCTCCTGTTTCTTAGCAGCGTTGACGTTCTCTATTTTCTTATCTAGCGCCTTAACCATTCTCTCCAACGTGGAAAACTTTTTTCTGCAAGCTTCAGCATCTTGTCTCCATTGAAGTTCACCCGCCGCATCTTTGTGAAGCTTGCTGGATCGTATTTCTGCTTCGCAACGTTCGATTTTGGCGGTTGTACTTTGCATGGTTTTTTCAAGTTTAACGCGTTCGTGATAAAGGCGATGGAGTTGACGTTCGAATTTCTTAGAGACTCTCGTGATTTGGCGATCGTATTTTTTTTGAATTTGGCGTGTCTTCTCCATTATGGAGGGTTTGAGGAGGGTGATTTTCTCATCGAATTCTTTCTGAATTTCTCCAACTTTTTCATGATTAGCTTTTGTGTGTATTTTTGTGGTGGTGCTTATTATTTTCATATTTTCAAGTAGGTTTTTTATGTCTTCCTTCAATGTGGCTCGAAGATTAATGAAATCTTGGATGAAAGATGAAAGCGCAAATTCGTCAATGACAGGGGACAAAAGAGCCTTATCAATTATAGGCTTCTTAATCGCCTTAGCTTCTGGAAGATAGGCGACGAAGTCTTGGATGAGGTCGGGGCTTGTGATGAGGCCTTCTATTATCTCTTCTTCCGTACTCGTGAAGCCTTGAAAGTAGTTAAGATTGTCAGAGAGAAACGCGGAATACGCTTCACGTGTTACTGCGCTACCTTGGGCATTGTTGACAAACACTCTTACGTCAGGCAAGGCTTCATATAACAACGCATGAGTTATAACACCGATTCCATCAAACAACAAGCTTCTTCCTTTCCAAGGAACCAACCACGTGGGATAACAAGTCTCAGCAATGAAAACTAGCTCCTCGGGCTTCTTTCTTCTAAAAATGAAACCTGCACCTTTCTTCCTATCCATTTCAGTCAAGCAAAGGACAGCCGCCATTTCCATCCTTTTCGTAAAGGCTTTCTCACGATCCCTTGCAGGAACAGCGAAGGGAAGGACAAACCTTTTTACTTGTTGAGCCACGTTTTTCACCGAGATTTGATATACATTTGTTGGGTTTTCTTATATATTATAAATGCCGCGTATACATGAACATAATTTTAGAGCAAACTATCCAAATGGTCTAAAGGATTCATAATTTTTTTGTTCAAAAAATGATGTTAAAAGGGTTAGATAAAAAGGTTGTAGGCCTCGTTCATAATGGTGTTTTTGGCCGTGTTTGTGTTTCAGTTCAAGTTTTGGAAGATTATCTCTCTCTTATGACCCCCCTACCTAGGGGGGTGTAGACGTTTGGAAGGGTTTTGTTTGGGGTTCTTTAGGTTCTTTCACCTTTACAAATTTCTTCTTCTTCCTGCGATATCTGCCTGTGTGCCTCTTGTAAATTTCTACTAGTCCCTTGTTCTTTAGGTTGATGACTGCTCCCACCATTCTGCGGTCAGGCATGTTCTTTGGCTGAATTTCTCCAACCTTTTTTATAAACTCGTAAGTTTTCTTTTCTATTTCGGTTAAATCTTTGAGTTTCATCTTGTTGCTCCTATAATCTCGTCGCACACTATCTTGAAGACCACTTTGTCTAAGTTAGGCTATAAGGTATTGCTTAATGGTTTGATAAGATTATTTACTTCAGGTAATTCAAGACGGGAGTTCGAACGGCGCCTTACTAGAGTTCGTGGTAGCCCGGGAGAGATTCGAACTCTCGTCAGCGGGTCCAG
>SOJA01000087.1 GCA_004376975.1 Candidatus Bathyarchaeota archaeon | reverse complement strand
TGAAAACAGATGATCCTTCTGGGAGGCTATTTCTATACATAATTTCTAAAGGTATTAGAAAATTGGTTAGATCTGGAGTGAACACGCTGTAATTGTATTTAAGTTTTCCAGCTTCTCTGTAAGGGGTTGGATGGAACACGTTTACGAAGCCTATTTCCATAACATTGCAAGGCCTCTTCAACCTGTCAGTTGTAACAAGTCTTCCGTTTTCTACAAATCCTCTATAATGTGTTTTTATTCTCTTTTTCTCTAGTCTTTCAAAGCAATAGGCACTCATTGTACAGAGAGCAGCTCCTTTCTCCTCAATCAAATCAGGCATTTCTCCCCAATCGAAGACAGAGTAGCGATCAGAAAAACGGAATCTTGCTATCCCCATCTCATCCTTCATTGGATTTTTTACAACTTCTAAATCCTTTACACTTCCCATATTACCACCACCTACTCGCTTGTGAACTTCCTAAAAAGAAAATGGGGCAAGGCATCATTTGTTTTTCTGTGAAATCCTTCAAGTCGTGCTAAAGACCTTGCATTCTATGCAGATGACTCTCGATTCTTAACGTCATCTCATTGGCTTTCTGAACGTCTCGTACGATTGTGTAGCGTGTGAATCCAGTCCCCTAAGTTCGGTTGCTGCAAGCCGCTTGATCTCAAAGGTCGTCATTTCTTCTCGCACTCTGCCTTCAATCATTTCAGCAACCGTTGTTGCATGCTCCTCTTTGGCTCCAGCTTTTTTCAGAGAAGCTTTCAGTTTAGCTTTATCAAAATCCTGCATAGCCCCAGAACGTTTCTTGACCCTAACCACGAAATCACCCCCTGTTCGATTTAGAAGTGAGGCAGTTGCATCTGCTTATAAAAGTTTTCGCGATTTTCCGAAAAATGAAAAGAAAAGGTTATAAATCATCGGATTTGTTCTCTTCCATTCGGTGATGCTTCAATTGGTTGACTTGGATGAGACTGATTTGAAAATCTTAAAGGAGTTACAGAAGGATGGAAGGATGAACTATGCGGAGATTTCCAGGAGGACTGGAGTTCCCTCATCAACAGTTTACGATAAAATCGCAAGGTTAGCGGATAAGGGGGTCATAAAAAAATTCACGGTCATTTTGGACAGCGAGAAGGTCGGACTCGGCGTATCTGTCTTGATTGGAATCGACACTGGAGCTGAGCTGTATAGAAATGTGGCGAAGGAGCTTTGTCAGCTAGACGAATTAGTTGGAGTTTATGGCACCACCGCACAGTTCGACCTTATGGCCAGGGTTAGGACAGCGTCTCTCAAGACGTTAAACGAGATTCTGAACAAAATCCGTGAAATAAACGGTGTAGACGACATCTACGTTATGACGATCATAAAAACGTTCAAGGAGGAACACACCGTTCCTTTAGGCGAACCAATGCATGCAAGATCGTGTGCGTAGGCGCGAAGAAGGAGGAAGACATCTACGTGGCTGCGGAAAAGCTTCAGCAAAGGCTGGAGGAGATGAAGGTTCTATGAAGAAACGCCTAAAATGTGAGAAAAGTGTTTGATAGAATAAAACAAAAGCTAAAAACAAAGTTGCTTAGACTATTCGATATACTGGATTTCCAAACAATATATTGGATATGTCTTATTCTATTAGTGCTATTTATTGCAGTGTTGGTTCTACAACCCCAACAAGTTTAGAATAGAAAAGGGATTTTATGTCTCTCCTAACATCCCTATTTAAACACTACAAAAAAGCTGTTGTTTCAAGGTGACAGCTGATGGCGCGAGATAGAAAAACGAGAAGCATTAACTGTCCTTGGTTGCGGAAAACCGATGAAAAAGCACCCGAAAAAGGCAGAGTATGCGTGCAGAAACCCGAGGTGCCCCGTGATCTTCGTGAGAATACATCATGGCACAAAACATGTTGGGCGGGACGCAAGGTTCAAGTTTGTTTTTCCAAAATAGGTAGACTTTTGTTTGGTTTAGCTGTGCAAGACGCCTAAGCACTAGACTTGAGTGGTTTATGGATGCTTCCTTGAGTCATTTTGTACAGTCTTTTGTTGCGAAGTGGGTGTGCTCTTCAGCGATTCGACTTTTCCTTTCAGCATCGGCTTGTTATATTTTGGGACAGCAAGGACAAATGCTGTTGCAACCGGAGCCATCACCGATATACACACCATGCGAAACAAAACAAGAAAGCGTGAACTCTAGAGAAAAATGGCTTTGAAGTTCGCGCGCACAAAGTTGAAGGCATATTATGTTTCTACCATGTTTCTATCGATATCTAGCCCGCGAGGCACATATAATGAGAGATAGAAGGTTTAGTTTGCTTCAAACTGGCACGGCTTTCATGGCTTCTTGGAACAGTTTCCTAACTATAGATCTTCTAGCCTTTTGAGCGAGAATATCAGAGG
>SOJA01000105.1 GCA_004376975.1 Candidatus Bathyarchaeota archaeon | reverse complement strand
ACAATAATTCGCTGCATGCACATGCGCACAAAGGAAACACCGATATGTTTTTGAAAGTGTTCGCGCCTTTTCATCGTTGGGAAAGGAGAATCCGAATGAACCCACCATCTCTTGGGATCTGGTTTCTATTGTTGCTTTCACTAAATGTTTTCGACATATTTACGACTGTGCCAGCTTATGAAGTCAATCCTGTAACGTTGCACGCTTGGGAGCGGCTAGGCTTCTTCCTGGCGGCTTGGTTCAAGATCGGGCTGGTTTTGTTTTTTGGGCTACTATGTGTAGTCGCTCGGAAGGTGGCTAACCCGAATGACTGGAAATTCGCCAAGAAACTCTTTCTGGGACTTCTGAAAGTTCTTGTAGCTTTTTACGTTTTTGTAGTTCTAATTAACCTGGTTGTTTCCACGATTTAAGCGCAGGCATGCATGCATTGCACGCAAAAAGTGTGCGTGAGAGCACCATCCAACCACTCGTTGGGTGGGCAGATTTGGAAGTTGCCTTGTCCGCAGTCATCTAAAGGCTCAGCACACATTTTTTAAGTCTAATCTTTTATACAATATTTGATTTCCTCTTTCGAAAGGTGCATACAATGAGTAAGAGAAAGAAGCTTGAAGCGAAAATTCTCTCGTTGTTTAGTCAAGTTGATAAGCCTTTAACTTTAGCTGAAACTTCGCAACGTCTCGGAGAGTCTCAAAAAGATGTTTACAAAGCTTTACGACATTTGTTCGAAAAAGGAAAAACTTACACCGTAGAAGGTAGGCGATATAAACTTTCCAGCTCGAATTCTGGTGGTACGTAAGCCAAGGCGTAGAGAGTTTGAAGGAGTAAGTGTGAACGTCCATTCGAAAGAGAACAGTTCATTTTATGATCATTACCGAGCAGGGAGCCTTTCTGCAAACCCCATGACTTACGCTGCCTAGCAGTAGTTCTTTTATTCTACTCACTCCTCTCGCGCCCATAACAATCAAATCAATCTTCTCCTCCTTCGCGGTGCGAACTATCTCATGAACCGCGTCTCCCTCTTTCAGGACGGCTTTTACGGGAATTTTCTGTTTCTCGACTGTGTGTTTAGCCTCAGCTAAGATTTTGTTACCTATTCTCTTTGCAGCTTCGATGACTTCAGCTGTAATTTCCGCTGATGCTACGGTTGGGGTGGGTAGTGCACCTGTTTCTGGTGTAACAAATGGTACAGCCCTAGAATATACGTGAAGCAATATAATTTCTGAACCAAAATTCTTGGCTACATTAATGCCATATTCTAACACCTTTGATGAGGGTTCCGAACCATCCAGAGGAACTAAAATCTTCTGGAACATTCGTTAGTTCACCAATAGTAGTAAAGACGAATTGTACTTAATTAGTTTGAGCTGGTGTTTCACGGTTTTAGATGCCGTTGTGCTTAAGTATTTGAGTTTAAAACAGCATTATAAGATGTGGAGTAAAGCTTGGAGGTGCACTGAGCTCGCTAAGGTTTCGGTTAACTACTTGCTTCACATAGGCAACATTATAAGCTTAATTCTCTCTTGCCAACGTTGTCATTTAACGCTGTTGATTAGGAGGCGTTTAGATTCGGAAAAATCGTTATAACGGCTGGTCTGCCCTACGCAAATGGCGAAATCCATTTGGGAGGGATCACGTCAACCTATCTGCCTGCGGATATACTTACAAGGTTTTTTAAGCTGAGAGGAAATGATGTGGCTTTTGTCTGCGCCACCGATGACTTCGGCACTCCTATATTAATTGAAGCTGAAAAAGAAGGAAAAAGCCCAGAAGAATTCGTGTCCTACTGGTACAAAGCGGACAGAAAAGATTTCGAGGATTTAGGGATTTCATTCGACATTTTCCATCAAACCAGCTCCAAAGAAAACATACAATTTACACAATATTTCTTCAAGAAACTGTATGAAAAAGGGTTCATTTTCAAACGGCTTATCTCGCAGCCATACTGTGAAAAGTGTAAAAAAGTGTTACCAGACCGATACGTTAAGGGCACTTGTCCCTACTGCAACGCCACTGATCAATATTCTGATGGATGCGAAGAATGCGGAAAAGTGTTTCAACCAGAAGAGATCAAGGACCCACACTGTGCGATCTGCGGATCAAAACCAGTTAGCAAACAGAGTGCGCACTATTTCTTCAAGCTCTCACACTTTTCAGATGCGTTGAAGAAATGGTTGGTGGAAAATCGAAGTCTTCAGTCAGAAGTGAAGAACTACGTGTTAAACTGGATTAGTACAGGGTTAGAAGATTGGGATATTACAAGAGACATAACGTGGGGTGTTCCAATTCCCCTAAATGAGGCGAAGGGAAAAGTGCTTTACAACTGGTTTGACAATCACCTTTGCTATATTTCTACAGCGTTAAAATATTTCGCGGATAGAGGAATC
>SOJA01000102.1 GCA_004376975.1 Candidatus Bathyarchaeota archaeon | reverse complement strand
TTATGACCCAAAGCATGCTTTGTTTAAACTCTTGAGCCTCTTTAGTGTGATTTTTGGGGTCTACTGGGATTTGATTTCTGTAGTGATTCCCGCTTTAAATAGTGCATCAACCATTTCACGCACGCTTTCGTCTATTTTTTCGAATGAATTTTCTAGGAGTTTATATGAAGTCTTAGTGATTGACAATGGTAGTTCTGACGACACAGTGCAAATAGCAAAAAGATATCCCGTGAAGGTGCATCATTGCCCTAAGAAGGGTATAGGTCCCCCAAGGAACTTTGGCATAAGAATGGCTAAAGGAGACATTGTTTGTTTTACAGACTCAGACTGTGTAGTTGAAAAAGATTGGCTGGAAAAGATCACCGATTTCTTTGTACAAAACCCTAACGCTGACGGAGTAGGGGGGCCAGTCTTTCCGTATTTTCGTTCTCAAAACAAAATTCAGAGACTAACAGGTGAGCTTTTTACAGAAGACCAAGGCTACCCTAAGGAAATCAAGAAAGTAGAATTTGGCTCTTTAAACGGGATGATTTTCGGTTCAAACTGCGCTTACAAGAAAAAAGCTCTTGTTCTTGCTGGATTCTTTTCTGAGCCTGGTGGATCGAATTTGGAACTTAGCTGGAGACTTGCTCGGATGGGACGAAATCTGTTTTTCAACCCTTCTATTAGGGCCTGTCACATTTTCCCTTGCAGCCTTAAGGGTATCCTAAAACAACAATTCAGATGGGGATCCCAGTTAACACATATGAAGCGAGTCAACAATTTAGATGAAGAGAACATAAAGGGTATCGCTCTAATTTCTTATTTTCTTGCTAGACGTTTACTATCTTTAATCTCGCTAAATAACTTGGAAAAGAGGGTGTTGCATTTTATTCAGCTGGTAAGTTACGGTCTTGGTCGGATCTGTGGATACGGTCAATAAGATGGCGTTTGTACTCAAAGACTGAACGTGCGCTGATACGAGACACAGTTTTGAATCTGACCAGAGTTGACGGAGACATTTTGAGCTGTATAGAAAAAGACAGGTGATGCTAAATTGAATCCTAGGTTGAGGGAGAGGTTAAACGTGATCCTGTTCTATTTGGGCAGTCGGAGACTTCTAAGATTCGCCTCTTTACATCCTGACTGGGCGGACATCAGAGTTACTGAGAGTTGCAATAGCAGGTGTGTAACATGCTACGCTTGGAAAAATAAGCCGGAGGGTGAACTAACCACTGAGGAGATAAAGGACGCACTACATCAACTGAGAGATATTGGAGTCAAGAATGTAGTATTTATCGGTGGAGAACCACTACTTAGAAGTGATATCGGTGTTCTGGTGAAAGAAGCGAGTCTGCTTGAATTCGAAAACATAATTATTGTGACTAATGGTCTTCTTCTGAAAGATAAAGCAGAGGAGTTGTTAAGAAATGGAATCACGCACATCACTGTTTCAATCGATGGCATTGGTAGCGTTAATGACAGGATTCGAGGTGTGCCTAACAGCTACACCAGATCCATCGAAGGTATTGAGACTGCCCAGAAGCTGAAAAAAACCATGGGTCTCAACGTTCCAGTCACCATAATAACTACCCTATTGTTGAACCAAAACGTTGAAGAAATCCCTAAACTGGTTGAACTTGCCAGAAGTTTAGGCGCCTATTGGCTTTTCAATCTCTTAGATCCTAATCTTGACATATTCAAAGGAATACCTTTCTCCAAGCTCTTGGTTAAAAGTAAGAGAAAGATCGATGAGACCATAGATTACTTGATAGAAACTCGCAAGAAATATCCTCAGCTCATCTCCAGCTGCGACCACATGTTAGAGTTTGCAAGGAATTATTTGAAAGGGGAAAACCGGTACGATTTTCATTGCGTGCACGGATATAAAATGGTATATTTGGGTTCTCATGGCGAAGTGTACCTTGGCTGTTACGCAATGGATCCGTTAGGCAATATTCGCAAGAATAAGCTGCGGGAAATTGTGGGGTCAAAGAAACATAGGGAGCTTGCAGAACGAATGTACATGATGGATTGTCCTGGGTGCACCAACAGGTACGAATTCAACATAGCTATGAAGCATTTGCTATCGCATCAATTTCGTTGCGAAAAAAGGAGAAATAAGAAAATCTAGATGTGAAAAATAAGGTTAGAGCCACCTTTGAATGAGCGGGAAAAACTGAAGAAGGAAGCTGCGTGTATTCGCATTCTGGGAGATATCGATGAAACTCATTACAGTTTTTTTTGACTTGGAGGCTCCTTTTCTTTGGAAGGCCGAAGGCAAGTTCGATTTGGAAGGAGCGGTGCGGAACATTAGTGGAATTCTGAATCAATTCGGAGTAAAGGCTGTCTTTAACACATGCGGTATAGTGGCAGATAACTTTCCAAAGTTAATCGCAATGTTGCATGA
>SOJA01000179.1 GCA_004376975.1 Candidatus Bathyarchaeota archaeon | reverse complement strand
CGCCTAGAAAAGCTGCTCCCAATGCCAGTCTTCCAGTGCCACAGCCCAAGTCTAAGACTGTCTTGTCGATAATGTCGTTGTACGTGTATGCCGCGATGTAGAGTATTGTGGCCGCAACATTGGCTGGAATTGTGTATTGCTCCAAGCTTGGTTTTGGTGTTGGGTGTGGCCTAATTTGTGAGAGCAGAATTTCTAAGTTCAGCTTTCGAATAAGCCTTTTCTGCATAATTTTTCCCATGATAGTTTGCCAACCACTATAAATGCTTCATTCTGTGTTAGCACTGGCTTTTGAAATTTTGAAGGGTCGTCCAGTGATAGCCTGGGACACGCCGTGTTCACGTAAGCATCTACTTCTGGAAAGTTCATTAGAGCTTCTGGGGTTATGTTTCTAACAGCGAAAAGATGGGTTTTTTTCCCGGCTTTTTGAAGTTCTTCTTTTATTATCAAGGCTTCCTCAAACTTTTTCTGCCCCGGTTTTAACCCAACTAAAACTGCAAAAGTTTTCGCCCCTTTAGCCTCTTCAATGCTGGCCCACCGTTGTTTAAGAATTTTGCGAGCCTCTTCATCAACTGAGAAGGCTCTTTTTTCATAAGGATCAGCAACGATTGTTGGTTTCAACGTTGAAAGGGCTACACCCAGAGCATGAAACCGTCCACCACCAACGAACAGAAAGGCTTCAACATCACCCACTATTGATTTCACATTGCTGTAGTCACATCCGATCACTTGCCCTGGATAGTTCATGCGACCAGCATCACCGATCATTACTGTTCTTCCAGCATGAAGCAGAATTTCTTTAACGTTTTCTAGTTTTTGTACATGCTGAACTGTTGTGGCTAAACCTATCTTGCGCCATTTTTCCAGTAATAATAAGGCTTTCTCGACTGCATCATCTACGTTTATAGTTGCTCTAGCCTCAACATATATCGTGGGTACTCTTTCATGCCTTAGCAGCTTTGCATGTCCATAATGAATTATCAGGTTTACACCCAGACTTTCAGCCTCAGCCATTGCTAAGTCGCATCCGCCATAACATGGGTCTGCAGATACTATCGGCAAAGCCCCAGTTTTTTCCACAACTCTTGCTAGGCGAAACCCATGAGGTTTTAAACCTTCAGGAAGCTGAATTAAAACGCGTTTTGCTTTTAGACGTTTTATCTCTTGTTTTATCCTTTCTTCTTCAAAATCGAATTGTTCCATGTAAGCACGCTCAGAACATCTCAACTGAAAAACATAGTGTATACGAGTTAAGTGGAGATTTCACTATTTTACAGGTTCATCCCATCGGGGAATCCATTCCCAATCCTGTTTAGGTTGCCGACTTAACCGTCCGGAAACCCTTTCACGCAATTCAGCAAGATGCTCAAGAACCATTTTCCGTTCAACACTTGCAACAAGTTTTCGCGTTGCTATCACAGTATCTGCGTTTACTGAAATGCTATCGATTCCAACCCTTACCAGAAACTCTGCGAAATCAGGTAGATTTGATGGGCCTTCACCGCAGATTGAGACTGTGCATCCGTTACGATGAGCTACGTGGATCAAGTGGGCTATCGCCCTTTTAACGGCTGGCTCCCTTTCGTCAAAGTAGCCCAGCAAGCCCAAACGTTCCGAGTCTCGGTCTATCAATAGAATCCCCTGAGTTAGATCGTTTGAACCTATTGAAAATCCATCACATAATTTTGAGAATTCGTCAGCCATTATCACTATGGAGGGCGTCTCAGCCATAAACCAGATCTTAAAGTCTCTAGAACGTTTCAGGTCTTCTTCTATCATGATTTCCAGAACTCGTTTTGCTTCCCAGATTGTGCGTACAACCGGAAGCATTACCCAGACGCTTGTGAGACCCCACTCTTGGCGGCATTTTTTAATTGCTCTGCATTCAAGTCTGAAAGCTTTCTCGTACCATGTGCTTATGTAGCGGCTGCACCCTCGCCAGCCAAGCATAGGGTTGTCTTCAACAATCTCGTAGTTCTCTCCACCCTTTAGCTTGCGGTATTCGTTCGTTTTAAAGTCGCTGAAACGCACTACTACTGGACGGGGCTGAATAGCTCTGGCAACAGTCGCAATTCCCTCAGCTAACTTGTCAATGAACTTCTGTGACTGCCCAGTCTCCATCAGATAAAGCGGATGCTCACCGATATAGCTTGCAAGTATGAATTCAGTGCGCATTAAGCCTATTCCATCAAATGGAAGGTCTCGGTAGTCATCAATTTTTTCAGGTATACCTAAGTTCATGTAGACCTTTGTTGCTGTTACTGGAACTTGTATATTTGCGTATGCAGTTGCAGTAGCCCCTGTGGATGTAGGCGTAGCTGGTCGAATTATCTCCTTAGCTATCCCTTTGTAAACTATGCCATTTCTAGCATCTACAGTGTATTCTTTGTCAGTTTCCATAACTTGGGTTGCGTTTTCAGTTCCAACGATGCATGGAATCCCTAGTTCGCGGCTGACTATAGCTGCGTGACATGTAACTCCGCCCTTGTTGGTCACAATGGCGCTTGCCATTTTCATGTAAGGAACAAAGTCCGGGCTTGTCATGGTAGTCACGAGTATATCGCCTTTCTGCATGAGTTTTACAGCATCCTCAGGTGAAATGATAACTTTCGCCTTGCCAAAGCCTATGTTTCTTTTTCCAGTTCCAATGCCTTTCGCGATGACTGTTAGCTCCATAGGAGCAAAAGCAGCGGTTGTTTCCTCTGATCTGTCTTCCGCCTTTTTAAGGCTCCAAACTGTCTCAGGTCTAGATTGGACAATGAACAGGTTTTCTGGAAATGATAAGTCTCTATCTGTCGCCCATTCTACATCTTGGGCTCTTCCATAGTGTCTCTCAATCCTCTTTCCGACTTCTGCAAGCTTAAGTATTTCCTCGTCCTTTAAGCATGGAACCTCTTGCTTTTCAGGTGGAATTTCATTGTGGATATTCTCTCCAGTTTCAGGGTTTCTACCGTATTCGACAGTTTTCTTCGCGATTTTACGTTCTACGATTTGCATGGAAGTCTTATCAACCAAGAAGTAGTCCGGTATAATCGCTCCCGAAACAACAGCTTCACCAAGGCCCCAGTTACCTTCGATAACAATGTGGTTTGGGTCGCCAGTAACGGGATTAAGAGTGAACATTACACCTGCAGCCTTTGCGTTAACCATTTCTTGGACGCCAACACTTATCAGAACGTTTTCATGCTTAAACCCTTTCTGAGTTCTGTAAAAGATTGCTCTAGGTGTAAAAAGGCTTGACCAGCAGTCCACAGTTCTCTCTAGAAGCTCATCTTCTCCCTTCACGTTCAGGTAAGTTTCTTGTTGTCCAGCAAAAGACGCGTCGGGCAAGTCTTCAGCCGTAGCACTTGACCTTACAGCAACGAAAACTAGGTTTGTACCTAACCTTTTGCATAATTCTTCATAGGCGTTTCTAACGGCGTTCTCAACATCTTTAGGCACTGGCGTTGATTTCATTAGTTTACGAATTTTCTTAGAAGCTACGTCATACTGTTTTGGTTCGTTTTGATCTATTACCGTTTCTCGTATAATCGCGTAGATTTTTTCGGATACACCAGTTTCCTCGATGAATTTCTTATAAGAAAATGCAGTTACTGCGAAACCCGGTGGAACGGATATGCCTGCATTTATCATCTCGCCGAGATTAGCGTTTTTGCCTCCAACAGAAGGAATGTCAGTTTTTCTTAGGTTTTCAAACCATATTATCAAGTCCTTTTTCATTTCTGCCATGATGCTTTCGCCTCTTACGCTGACAACTTTTCGATAATTATTCTACAGGGAATTGGAAGCTTGGACTTTCCAAGTTTCAAAGCCGCTTTAGCGGTTTCTACTCCATCCGCGTTCACGCTAACCTTCATAAGTGTCTGGTTGGATCTTACTCGTGCCGCGGTTCCTATAGGTTTCCCAAATGATCTTTTCATACCGTCTTGAAGGCGATCTGCATGTGCACCGAAAATCATTTTGTTCTCCCTAAGAATCATGTGCGGATAGGGAAGAATACGGAAGCAGTAACTGTTTGTAAGTTCACCCTCTAAACGACGGTTTGTAGCTATACGCGCCGCCTCCAAAGCGCAATGGCGGATCTGCGCCTTTTTCCGACCTACAAGTCTTGCTTCATATTCAAATTTTGATTTAGTGTCTCCCATTGTGAACTTGACTATTTTCGAAGGTGGAAAGCCTCTAATAAACTTCTTTCTTGTATAAGGCTGCCCCTTAACGGCTCTGTAATTGCGTGCATGCATCAATTTTCCCCTTCAGCATACCATAAATGTAATATTATTTAAACTAGACGATTTGTTAATAACGCCTCTTGATTAAGGTTGTGAATTTCAAATCAATCTTGAAAATCAAAATATCTATTCAGCTTATTTTCACATTGACAACCGCTTGTTTTTAAACCATATTTTAGCGAGGTCATCATAGTTTAGGAAAACCTTTTTCAGAATTGAAACATACATCTGCAGTTCCTCATCAGTCAAGTATTGAAATTGGTACCCTCCAAGGTAAGGTGCTGGTTCACCTTCTCTTGTAACAAATTCGATATGCATAAAGGGATCTCCCCGTTTGATTGTGATTGGAACACGATCATTACTCAGATTCACGAGTTCCAGAGCAAGTCTTCCAACAAATCCGCTGTGAACCTTTGCAGCATTCAAGAAAGATAATCCCATCCGTCCATACTTGCTTTTAGCTGTTAAATGAGCCACATAATTGGGCGGTACAAACACTATTTCATATGATATAAGGTTTTTATGTTCTAAGTAGTGAAGAGTTGTTTCCTCTTTAACTGTTAAGATGTAGCCATCTCCATCAAGCAAATTATAATCGTATGGGTATATGCTCCTGTACTTTTCAATAAGCTCCTTCAACTTGCCCTTACCTAAGATACCCACTAATCGAAACCTCCAGTACCTTCTAGCAATACTGAGACTTTCACATTATATAGTTTTTCAGAACTTATGTATAATTGGCTGGGTTGTATCTCATTCAGTTTCATCATGAATGTTTTAATCATCAACTTCACATCTATAGTCTATAAAACCCAAGATATTATATGAATGCGCTTGTACAGAAAAAAAGGGTTTGCGGGAGATATCTTCACTCTGTGTGGGTTCAATCCAGACCATGGGCTTTTTTGGAGGGACCACGAACACAAATGCGAGGTCTTCATTTTGCGGAACAGCTTGCAGCCATTCGTGTTGGTTACGTACTTGAATCCAGCGTGCGCATTAGGGTGTTTAATCTTTCGACATCGTTCTTTTGGATCTTAAATAGGCAACCATAGGGACATAGGGGATCGATCACCGCTTTTCTTAGGTCTTCATCGTAAACTAGTGGGTATAGCCTGCATCCTTCAGGTCGATGGGGATATATTCCACAACGCTCTTCTATGAGAAAAACACATCGCCCAGAGTTATTCTTTAGACGCCATTCCCCATCTGTTTTCACTGCGAAGCATTCAAGTTCATAACCGAGCTTTAGGATTCTATTTAAATCAAGATTGGAAAGAGGCATCCTCGTCTCTAAGCAACACTTCACACATTTATGTCTCACACAGACCATACCACTTGCCAACGAGTGTCTCGCCTCTTCCAGTTTCGTTTCGTCATGTTGCTCTCTCTAAGCCCGCTCTACGCGCACTGAACATTAGTTAGTAACTGATTTAAAAGCGCTAGCGTTGAAAGTTCAGCAGAAGTTTCTAAAAAATATTTAAAATGTCGTTCAAAGAGTATTATGAAAGTTGTAACCGTGAAGGTTAGTGACGACTTTTCAAGAGTTCTGCTGAGTCTTGGCGCTTGTGGAATATTTAAGGTTGCAAGAGTTGGGAGTTGGCTTGGGTGGATTTTTTGGATGAACCGCAACCGTCCATAGGCTACTCGCTTAGTTCCTTTCTTATCTGTCCTATTTTCTGTGTTAAGATGGGTCATTGGCTTGTGACATGTGGGACATTCAAAGAGGAGCTTGATTGCCTCCTCGAAGGTGTATCGTTTACATCATAGCGTTTGGCAACTGTAAAACTCATGGTTTATCTCGTAACGAAGCCTAGTTTTCACCCTTTCAAGAACAAGCCTTTTCATGGATGTGATGAACCCAGCGAACTGGTCAGGCTGAAGCCTCCAATGGTAAACAAACCAGTGGATTTCCTCGTCCGTTACTGAATAAGGACGACAAGAGAATGGTCAACTAGCTTGTAAAGAGTCTCACGAACTACATGGATGTTTACTTGAGTTTCATCCGCTATCTCCTTATCTGTAACCTTGTGCACTCCTTTGAGAACTTGGATACCTTAACAGCTTCTTCACCGAATAACGCAACAACCTTCATTAAAGTCTGATCATCCACAAAGAACAAACTGTGACCAACCCCGTCTTGGGCGTCGGCTTTGTCTATTTGAACCCAATAAAATACATATACCGCGAAGCCTAATTTACGTTTGATTGTGCATTTCTAGGAGCGACATCACTAATGTCGAACTTTAAACCATTCGTGAAAATCGTCAATGTCGTAGTTACAGTGACTCTGCCGCACAAGCTTGATTTAGAAGCCATTGCAAACGCTTTTCCCTTTGTAGAGTATCATCATGAACGGTTTCCAGGTGCAGTTTTCAGGCTAAAGAAGCCTAGAACGGCTACTTTGCTTTTTACAACTGGAAAAATGGTGTGTGTTGGGGCTAAATCGGAGAACGAAGCGAAAAAAGCCGTTAAAAAAGTAATTAAACAGTTAAGGAAAGGCGGTATACTTATGACTGGTAAGCCCCGCATAACTGTGCAGAACATTGTTGCGAATGCTAATCTCGGTGGAAAAATTGACCTTGTAGGGTTCTGCGAGGCTGGAAGACGTAGTGGTGGCAGTATAATATACGAGCCTGAACAGTTTCCAGCAGTCATTTATCGCATAAGTGAACCTAAAGCAGTAATCCTCATCTTCGCTTCCGGAAAACTTGTTTGCACAGGACTTAAAAAAGAGGAGGAAGTCAACATCGCTGTCAACAAGGTCTTACGTAAACTAAAAGAACAAGATCTAATACACAAATAACCTAAATGCATGAGAACAAAATTTCTAGGTCATTAAGTGGAAACGTAAGAGCCTTCTCTAAGTGGGGAATTAAGTGAGAGTCTTCATGTTCGTGAACACAGAACTGGAAAAAGAAAGAGAAGTGTTACAGAGGCTACGTGGAATCCAGAGCGTTAGAGAGGCGTTTATGCTGTACGGACCCTATGATGTAGTAGCAGTCATTGAAGCGGATTCGATGGAAAACCTAAACCAAATCTATAAAATGATAACGCAAATTGAAGGAGTGCAATCCGCAACAACAATGATAGCGATCGAAGGAAAAAGTTGAACAACTTAACGCTTGTCCCATACAAAGATATGCGAAGCATGAACGTGGTAGAAAGAGACTACGCCCGAAACTTGTTTAGGAAATTATAACCTTAGTGCGCTCTCCGCCTTGTTAACCTAAGACTTAATATAAGAGGCATTTAAACTTCGCTTATAAGAAGTGGTGTTCATGTCAGAACGTAAATACGTATATTTACATATCGAAAATGTTGTTGCCGCTGCAACGTTGAATCAGAAAATTGATTTAAACGCTGTGGTAAAAAGTTTTCCAGGCGTAGAATATCGTCCAGAACAGTTTCCAGGCCTAGTGTTTAGACTGAAAAGACCGAAGACAGCTACATTGATTTTTAATTCGGGAA
>SOJA01000234.1 GCA_004376975.1 Candidatus Bathyarchaeota archaeon | reverse complement strand
CAGTTGTTTTTGCTGTTCTCATGTGCACTTCATGAAGTTGGATTCTACGTGTATTCCCTGTCAAATTCCTTCTCCTCAGATCATTTTGCAGGTTTCACTTCAACATCTAGTGGTACAAGTGCAAGTTTTTTGTCACACTTGGGGCACTTCCCATTGTGTTGATGCAGAATTTCGTCTGGTGGCTTAAGGTCGTCACCTTCATATAATACATAACCGCATTTTTGACATACAACACGTTGAGGCACCAAGTTACACTCCATTTAATAGTGAATGAGATAAATGGCTGTGATGTATTTATTGGTTGCTAATTCAAGAGTGTTGCGTATCTTTTTCATAGAAACTTTTAATTTTACCCATGAAGTCTAGTTCTGAGAAGCCGTTCCCTGATGCGTCTGTAGGATGTGGACGAACATAGAGAGGTATACACTGATTATTACGGAGAAGCCAGAGGCTGCACATAGGGTAGCTTCAGCCCTTAGTAAAAAGGGACGAGCAAAAAGAAGGGAAGAACATGGAGTGCCATATTACTTGGCTGAAAGGGACAAAAAAATAGTTGTCGTTTCAGCTTTAGGACATTTATACACGATTGCAGAAGAAAGAAAGGGAAGAAATTATTATCCGGTTTTCAATTTTAGATGGGTGCCAAGGTACATTGCAGAGAGAGGAGCAACACAAATCCGCACATGGATTAAAACCATCTCAAAACTTGCAAGCGAGGCTGACCTGTTTATTGACGCATGCGACTATGACATCGAAGGAAGCGTCATTGGGTATTGTGTGCTGAAATATGCATGTGGTAACAAAGAAACCATCTCAAAACGTATGAAATATTCCACACTTACTAAGGAGGAACTCGAGAAATCATACGCCGAGCTGTTGCCCCACTTAGATTTTGAACTGATAGAAGCTGGAGGAACAAGACACGAGGTTGACTGGCTCTATGGTGTAAACCTTTCACGAGCTCTAACGATAGCGGCAAGGAAGTGGAGTGGAAAATATACGACGCTAAGCACTGGAAGAGTTCAAGGTCCAGCTCTAAAGTTTCTGGTTGCAAGGGAGAAGGACATCAGAAGCTTTGTACCAACACCCTACTGGGAAATAAAAGCAGAATTTAAAATAAACGGATCATTTTTTAAAGCGGAATACGAAAAAAATAAAATCAAAACAAAAAGCGAATCAGACGCCATTTTGAACATGTGTGAAGAAGAAAAGGGACAAGTTGAAAAAATTGTTGTCAGACGGTTCCAGCAAAAACCGCCCGTACCGTTTGATTTAGGCACTCTTCAAAGTGAAGCTTACGGCCTGTTTGGCTACACGCCGAAACGAACATCAAACATCGCTCAGCGTCTCTACCTAGAAGCTTTAATCTCATACCCGAGAACAAGCAGCCAGAAACTCCCGCCAGAAATAAACTATGAAGCAATACTAAAGAAACTAAGCAAAGTTCACAAATACAAAAAACTCGCAAAAGAACTACTGGCAAAAACGAAATTGAACCCCAGAGAAGGGACAAAAAAAGATTCAGCTCACCCCGCCATCTACTCTACTGGAGAACTACCTGAAAGAGAGTTACATGATTCTGAAAAGAGAGTTTTTGATCTTATTGTAAGAAGATTTATGGCTGTTTTCAGCAAAGAAGCAATAAAGCAAAGCATGAAAGTTCACATTAAAGTCAATGACCATCTCTTCCACTTAAGGGGAAGACAAACATTGAAGGAAGGCTGGCTGCATTTCTATGAACCATACGTGAGATCAGAAGAAGTTTTTTTACCACCGATAAAAGAAGGCCAAACAATCAAAGTCAAGAAGTTGATTTCAGAGGACAAGTTCACCAAACCGCCACCACGATATAACCCTAGCAGTCTTCTTAAAAAAATGGAGGAAACTGGAATAGGAACAAAAGCTACGAGAGCGAACATCATACAGACGCTCTACGATAGAAAATACGTTCGAGAAGAAAGAATGGTAGTGACAAATTTGGGTTATGAAGTTCTCGAAGTTCTTGAGAAACACTGTCCACCCGTTGTTTCAATAGAGTTGACAAGCGAACTTGAGGAAAGAATGGATAAGATACAAGCAAAAAGAGAAAAAAGGGAAAATGTGCTGATGGATACTGTTGAGACACTTAAGCCAGTGGTGCAAGAATTAAAAGAAAAAGAGAAGATAATTGGTGAACAACTGAGTAACGCCATAAAAAGGGCTAAACTGGAAGAGAGGATAGTTGGCACATGCCCAGTTTGTGCCACAGGTAAGCTCATAATACTTTACTCAAGGAAAACGGGTAAACGCTTCATTGGTTGCACAAACTACTTCAAAGGGAAATGTGAGACATCATTTCCACTTCCACAAAAAGGGGCGGTTAGACCGCATGGAAGGAATTGCCGAGGATGCGGTTGGCCCACAGTTCAAGTTCGGATAAAAGGAAAACATCCATGGACACTTTGTTTCAATCCAGATTGTCCATCAAAAAAAGAGAGGAGAAAAAAATGAAATGCGCAATATGTGATAGAATGGCTGGCGAAGAAGGTTACTGCGAACTACACGCGAAGGCCTGTAAAAGCGTCAACGAAAAATATCATGAATGGAAAAAAGCACTGGAAATCTCTTGGAAAGAGTATTTAAGTAAGATTATTAAGAATCCATTAACAGGAGAATGGGCTAGAGAAGCGGCGGAGTATTTAGTCAAAAGTGGTGAAACAAGAAGTGTCAAACAAGGTTAAGAGAAGAATGTCATCATTGTCCTATTCCATAAACAAATTCTACAGGAAAATATCAACAGCAAGGCCGTCCACCATAGTTCTTTCAGTAGTAGCCATGGCTGTAGCCATATTTCTCTTCGGAGGAGGCATCTACAATGTAGTAACAAGACCCCTTCCATCAGCTTACGTAGATCTTCCTGGCGGTGGACGCTTCATTTTTCTTTACCCTCAGCTTTCGGAACAATTTGTAACCGACAGTATAGTCGTCATGATTCTCTATTCGCTGGGCATCATCGGAGCAATAGCTATGTATCAAAGCACAAAATACGCTTATAAACCGAGACAAGCCTACTTGATGTTTCTGGTAGGCGTTATATTTCTGGTTCTGGCATACATACTCCTTGAAAACGCGTTACAAATCAAGATGGGCTAATCAAGAGTTGTCACCAAGGATTACTTTTTAACCCCAGTTTGTATGCTACAAAATTTGTTAACAAGTGTGCAGGAGGAGTTACAATCAAGACAGTGACTATAAGCTCCCACGACAATATTTGCGAGCAAAGGGGAAGAGAGAACAGAATTGCCCCAATTATAAAATCAACCTGATCAACAACAGGCAATAAGTCACCAGGAGAGAACCCAAGTCTTCTCTTTACAAAGGCTCCGGTCAAATCGCCGAATAAAGCGCCCAGAGAAAGCAGCAAGCCAAACGCGATCGGGTAATTGAAAACCACGCTTTCTGCGAACCCAACGGCAGTTCCAACAGCCAACCCAGAAAAGAAGCCTTGAAGAGTCTTGTTCTTCCCAAAAATTGGCTTTCCATCAAAAAAAACCTTTCCGAAATCCACAGGAAAACCTCCCCCAGCGATCACTGGTACAGCATTAGCAAAGTATGCCGGAAGTATGAATTTCAGCGCTTCGATAATTAGTCGTGCTGGTTCCATTTCACATAACCATTAATGAATTGAACACTCGTGTATTCCAGTCTCTTCTATCTTTAATTGACAAGCTGAGGACAGCACTTTTTTCCGGTATTTTTCCACAATTACCCTGATTATCTGATGATTCTTCGTAGGTTTCATAACGACGATGATGTCTGCCCAGAATTTTAAAACTCTAGTAGCTACAGGTTCGATGCTTACTAGTGCTTCATTGAAAACGCTTCGCACTTGACTTGTGGTCAAGACGGCGATTTTCCGGGTTTTGGCAATTTGTGCTAAACATGCCACTTGTCTGTTCAGTTCACGATTTAGTTCGAATGTTTTTTCAGGATACTCTGCCGTCTCGGCACGATAAAGAGATGTAAGAGTGTCAATGACTACGAGTTTGAATTTCTTAGTTATGTATTCTGTTAGCCTATCTATAATAATTGCCTGTTCGCCAAAATCGCTAGGCTTCATTAGAATTATCGACTCCATAATGTTTTTGAAGTTTCCTGAAGCAATTTGAGAAAGCCTACGCGCTGAAAATGTACCATCACAATCCACAAACAATGTTTTGTAACCTTGCCTTGCACAGTTTACTGCGCACTGCATAGCCAATGTCGTTTTCCCAGTTTCCGCCTCGCCATATAATAAGCTGACTTGCCTATTCGGAACACCCCCTTCCAGAATTTCATCAATCTTTTTGCAGCCTGTTGGAATGTTATATAGCACAGTCATACACATCAACGAATATAAACAGCGAAACTAATAACTTGTTTTATGCCGTAAACTTAATACAAATAGGAAAGCAATATGAAAACGAAAATAGCTGTCGCAACAGTCTCAGGAAAAGCCTACTACTTAATAGTCAATGAGTTAAAAAAGAAGAAAGTGCCGTTTTTGAGTTTAACCCCAAATGAACGTGTCCCCACAAACGTTAGAGTTGTCATAACCACAGAAGAGGAGCACCCCCTCATAAAACATGAGAAAGTTCTAACCCTAAAAGAAGGAATAGAACCTGAAGCTCTGATAAATCAGGCAATGCAAGCTGCTCAGGGAAAGGAACATTTTCAAAAAATAGTCATCGGTGTAGACCCCGGAGAAGTTTTCGGACTAGCGGTTCTAGCTGATGGCAAGGTTGTTGAAACAGGAAACTGCTTCGACATCGAAGAAACAGGAAACAAGATAAGGAGTATTCTCAAAAACTTCAAAAAGGGCTCTGTGACCTCTATATTAGTTAAAATCGGTGACGGGGTTCCGGAATATAAAGACAAACTCATACAGGCTTTGGATGAAATACTACCTTCAAACGTCGTGCTGCAAATCGTGAGAGAGGCCGGAACTAATCAATACATAAGTGGAACTAAGCATAGAAGAGGGTTACGGGATATAATTTCAGCTGTGAAAATTGCTGGAAGAAACGGTTGTACATTTACACGGAGAAAAAAGAATGAATCACACAATTGAAAGCGGGAAAACTTTATTGGTGGACGGCCCAGCCTCTGTATCTGTAATTTCAGGCGAAGTAGAGGTGTTTGGTTTCCCATTGAAAAAAATGAGAAGGGTTGTGATACGGGAAGGAAAAAGACTACCCTTCGCCGTTAAGAAAACCGCCACAGTTGATATCTCGTTAGGAGAAAGCGCAAATGTCGAAGAAGTTGATGGAAACACCATTCCATCCTCATGGGTTAAAGCATATGAGGAATTGTCAAACTCCCAAGTCAAACCCGTCATTGTAATGATAATCGGCGCCGTTGATTCTGGAAAGACAAGCCTCTGCACATTTCTTATAAACAAATTGCTTACTGAAGGACACAAAGTAGCTATTTTGGATGGAGACCTAGGTCAATCCGATGTTGGACCGCCCTGCTCCGTTTCTTATACTTTTGTGACAAGACCAGTCACAGACATGTTCAACTTGAAGGCTAGAAACGCATTTTTTGTTGGTGACACATCACCAAACAGAACTATTAGCAAGACGATTGAAGGCTTAGCTTCATTAAAACATGAGATTATAAGCTATAATCCAGATTTTATCATAATAAATACTGACGGATGGGTTGAAGGAAAAGACGCTGTTAACTATAAGCTACAAATAGTTGAGAAGCTCAACCCCAACGTCATTTTATGTATGCAACAAAAAGACGAGTTATCACCTCTTTTAACTGTTCTTGAAAAAGGCAGAAAAGTGATTGTGGATTCACCGTCTGCTATAAGACAAAGAAGTGGAGAGAAACGGAGGGGCCTGCGGGAGCTTGGATATATAAAATATTTAAGAAATGCCAAAGTTAGATCTATTCCTTTGAGTTGGTTAGAAATCGAAGAAGATGAACTAATTGGCTTCGGTAGAAAACGTGGAAACATAGAACAAGCGAGGAAAATCTATGAGATTCTAGGAATGAAACCATTACATCTTGCGGAGCTACGGGATAAAATCTGTATAATTATTGGTAGAAGACGCTGGATTAATCTGGACAACATCAAAAAGGTGGAAGAGATCACGAAGAAAAAGGTTGTCATTATTCATAAGGGTGAGGAAGAAGGCCTGCTTATGGCTTTATATGATAAAGAAAGGAAATTCCTCGGAATAGGTATTCTAAGAGAAAATGATTATAGAAGGAAAACTGTGAAAATCTACACACCCGTCTCTGAGGAAATTTCAATAGTCACATTGGGAAGAGTCAAACTGGACAAAAACTTTAAGGAAACTCCGATTTTCACGGAAGAAAACCAGTTACAGTCCTCAACGCTTGAAGATCTTTCTTAAGAAATCCATCTTGGAAAGCCTACATGGGCTTATGAGCTTTTATAGGTTTTCTATGATTCGGTTATCTTTCTCAAAACCTTACTTGATGGACAGAACATGTTTAAGGGACATTGGCTGCATAATGGATTTCTAGCTCTGCAATATTTTCTACCTAACAAAATCAGCAAAACGTGAACCGCCAGATAGTCTTTCGGGTTGTAAAGTGCTTGAAGGGATTTACGAACAGCTTCATAGTCTCCGTTTCTTGGCGCAATACCTAAACGTTTTGATACGCGATTAACGTGAGTGTCAACAGGGATCGTGGGTTTGTTCGCACAAAAAAGCAGAAAAACGTCAGCTGTTTTTGGTCCGACTCCTGGAAATCGGAGAAGAGTTTTTCTTGCTTTTTCAAGAGGCATGGACAGTATTGGCGTTAATTTTCCATGGAATTCTTTCATGATAATTTTCGAAACTTTCTTTATTGTTTTGGCTTTGTTTCTGTACAAGCCAGCCACTTTCAAGCATTCTTCAATTTTGCTCGTTTTCGCGTTCGCTAATGCTTCGGGTATTATTTGGTGCTGCTTCGAGAGGTTTTCGAATGCTTTAGCTGAGTTCTTATCTGCAGTATTTTGTGAAATTATTGTTGAAATCAATGTTTTGAAGGGTTCTTTATTAGAGGTTATCCTTTTGGGCGATGTGAAAGCCTTTTGAAGCGTTCGCAAAAAATTTTTTGCATGGTTTTTTTGCATGAAGTACAACATCCTTGAAAACAATAAATAGTGAGTGAATGAAGCTATAAATAAGTGAGGATTCGTTATGAAACGCGCTGAAGTTGTCAAGGACGAGATCATTGAACAGAACACACGTTTCCTAGCAGTGTATTTGGAAACAAAAAATTCCTGTTTAGTTCTTCTAAGTGAAAATGAAGACAAGCTTGGAACACTGGCGATAGCCGTTCCAAAGCCTCAAGATTTACTTCAGCCACCTTCCTCATCAGTTCTCTTAGGAGGTAGAAATACCATTTCAGCCCGTATATTCGCTGAGTATTTGGCTTCAAAGAAGAAAAAGATAGCAATGGTTTCCGTATATCTAGAAACTATTGATGAGATGCAAGCTCGATCGATCCTCAAGAAGTTACTTGAAAAAGTTGCACACCCTGAAGCTGAAAAAGAGGGAGCAACGGCATGAGCCGAAGACGTTTTCTCGAACAAATAGATAAGAATGAAATGTTACATATGAAAGATGAAGTTTCCAAAAAGTTTGAGATTCCGTTTATAATGAAAAAATGTGACAACAAAGGATTTGTTTTCTTATTTGAAAAGCTAAAAAATTACAAGACGAAAGTTGTCGCCAACGTTTGTGGAACTCGAAAAAGGATTTGTGATGCTCTTGATACAAGACAGAATGAGCTTTACGAGAGGCTTGTTGAAGCTTGGCGTTCGCCTTAAAAACCGGAAATTGTTGAGGACGACTCGGTAAAGGAGGTCATTGGGAAGCCTGATTTGTCTAAAATTCCTATTTTAACACATTTTGAGAATGATGCTGATCCATATATTACTTCAGCCGTCATTCACGCGAAAAGTTTTGACGCAGACATTGAAAATGTGTCTGTGCACCGGCTTCAAGTTTTGGACAAGAGGCATCTGGCAATACGTTTGGTTCCACGGTATCTTCATAAACTGTGGCAGATGGCGAAGAAAGTTGGCAAAGACTTGAACATATCAATTTCTATTGGCGTTCACCCAGCAGTGATGTTGGCGGCTTCATCCCCTGTTCCTTTCGGTGTGAACGAGTTCGATGTTGCAAATTCTTTGATGAATAATAGCCTTCGCTTAACTAGATGCGAACATGTTGATGCTTATGCTCCAGCAGAGGCTGAAATGGTTTTGGAAGGAAGAGTCTCTGTTAGCAGAGAGGTTGTTGAGGGCCCTTTTGTGGATATAACTGGAACGTATGATGTTGAAAGGATGCAGCCTGTTGTGCAAGTTGTAGGTGTTATGCACAGGGACAATTATGTTTATCAGATGATTTTGCCAGCTTGATCTGAACATAGACTTCTGATGGGGTTGCCGCGTGAAGTTTTGATGTGGGAGTCTATTTCGAAGGTTGTGCCTAAAGTCAATGCTGTCAATCTTTCCCTAGGCGTATGTGGATGGCTTCATGCTGTCGTCTCTATTGAAAAGCAGCTTGAAGGCGACGGTAAAAATGCTTTGCTGGCTGCTTTCGCGTCTCATCCTAGCTTGAAGCATGTGGTGATTGTGGATTCTGATATTAACGTTTGCAATATTTCTGATGTAGAGTGGGCCATTGCAACTAGATTCCAAGCAAGCGAAGACTTAACTGTCATAAAGAACGTGCGGGGTTCAACGTTGGATTCTTCTGCAGATCAGGAAACTGGGTTGACAACTAAATTAGGTATTGATGATACTCGACCGTCAAGAAAGCCTAAGGAGAAGTTCGAACTCGCAAAAATCCCTAAGAGTAAACGTGCTGAAGAGTTGGTTTGCAAGATTTTAGGTTTGTGAGCAGCGAATTCTGCGCACACACAATTATATATATAAGCATGAAAAATAGAAAGGTTGGTGACTTTATTGGCTAACAAGAAAAAGGAAGAGACCTCTTTGTCTCTGAAAGTTGAGGACGTAATGGTGAAGGAAGTGATAACCATAGATGAAAACTCGACTATTAAAGAAGCAGCAGAAGTGATGAACAAGTTTGAGATAGGATGTCTAATTGCTGTTAGGAAAGGCAAAGCCATGGGTATATTAACCGAGAGAGATGTGTTGAAAAGGGTTGTTGCGGACGCGAGGGATACGACTAAAACAAACGTGAAGAAAGTCATGACCAGCCCTTTGGTTGTTGTTGAACCCGGTACGGATTTAGAAGAAGCGGTTAAATTGATGTTTCAGATGAAAATCAAGAAGTTGCCTGTGGTGGATGGGAAACGTTTAGTTGGGTTAATTTCGTTAACTGACATAGCTCGTTTTCAGCCTCAAATGATAAAGATACTGAAACAGCTTGCCATAAAACAGGCTGCCCCAAAAAGCATGAAGAAAGTCATTGACTATTACGTTGTCTAGCAAAGCTGTTGCTTTTGTATTGCGTTTTGAAGAAAAATAAATGTTTAAGGTGGATGTTAATAGCTAGGTAAGCAATGAAGAAAACTATAGTATTGAAGGTCAATCCGAAAGAACCGGAAATTGATAAGATTCGTATATCAGCGAACTTTATCAAAAAAGGCGGTTTGGTCGCTTTTCCAACAGAAACAGTTTATGGCTTGGGTGCTGACGCCTTGAACCCAAAGGCGGTTGAGAGTCTTTTTGAGGCGAAAAATCGTCCCTTTGATAATCCGCCAATAGTTCACGTAGGAGACATGAAAGATGCTTATAGATTAGCAAGGGTGGTTCCACCTAAAGCTAAGAGTCTTATCAAGAATTTTTGGCCTGGTCCTCTAACGTTGATTTTTGAACGTTCGAAGGTTGTGCCGGATGTGACTGTGGCGGGTTTGGACACTATTGCTGTTAGGATACCTAGACATAGCGTTGCTTTAGCTTTGATTAGAGAAAGCGGTTGCCCTGTCGCTGCTCCTAGCGCAAATCTTGCTGGTAGACCTAGCCCAACTACAGTGAAGCATGTTTTATATGACTTGTATGGTAGAATAGATGCTGTTTTGGATGCTGGACAGACTCGTATTGGAGTGGAGTCTACGGTTTTGGACATGACTGTTGATCCCCCGCAAATCCTCCGTCCAGGGGGAACACCGTATGAGGCGTTGAAAAGTGTTCTTGGACGAGTGGAGCTCCATCCAGTTGCGGTTGCACAGAAAGAAATGGATGTTGATAAAACTCGTTCTCCTGGGATGAAGCATAGACATTACGCTCCTGACGCAGATGTGATTGTTGTAGAGGGGGAGCCTTCGGCTGTTGCTCGTAAAGTGAATGAGTTGGCGAAATTCTATATGAAGAAAGGTGGTAAGGTTGGTGTTCTTGCCACAGATGAAAACGCAGAATATTACAAAGCGGATGTTGTGAAGTCTCTTGGGAGCAGAAGAGATTTAGCTGTTATCGCGAGCAATTTATTTAGGCTTTTGAGAGAGTTTGATTTGGAAGATGTTGATGTTATAATTGCTGAGGGTACACCTACGGATGGGCTTGGTTTAGCTGTTATGAACAGACTTCGCAAAGCTTCTAGATACAAGATTATCAAAGCAAGTGGCTAGTCACTGTGAATCCTAGACTTGCAGTGTAAACTGAATAGTACAACTCGTTATATAGAGACTTGCAGGGAATCCAGGTTTTTGTTGTAGAAAATTCTAGATTGTCGTCTATAGAGTTCGAGATAAAATGGATGGTCACTAATGATTGAGGTAGATCGACGGAGTTTTCCTTTGATCGGGATTATTGGTCGTTGTTTAGGGATGTCTACTGGGTTGAAGAGAAGTCTCAGAGTGAGATCGGGATTCGAGGGTTAAGGCATTATGGTTTTCTGATAGTGTGACGTGTTGCATGTACGTCCATGGCTCACAGGTTTCGATGCTTCGAGTTATTTGTTAATCGCTTGTTCTGGTTTGTAATGGTTCTGATAGTGATTTTATCAGTTATGAAGTTAACGAATGATTAAATGGATAGTTGAGCCGAAAAACAGGGTTAGAAGTGCGAAGGAAATCACATAATTGGGTATGATTTTCTAAATTCCGGTGCAAGCTAAACAATATCCTCAAGCTCGAAAGCCATGAATTCTTCTGCTTTTGGATAAAGCTCTTTCACTGCCTTGACGGCTTCAAAAACTGTAGAGGCTTCAGGAAATATTCGTTTATAGTCTACTTCCAGAAATATTCTAGCTAGTGTTCCCTTATGAATCTTCGTGATTTTCTTTCTGTAAATGTTCTTTCCACATTGAATAGTGCCTATGTCTCCAACCTTGCTGTTTTTCCATTGAGGCTTAACCGCTCTCAACTCCACATCTCTCTTTCCAAATCTATACAAGTCAAACATTTCCTTCTTCACCATGAATAAAGGCATAACATCACATGCTTCATTATTGCACCTATTCCTTGAAAACTTTGCGTATCCAACATAAATGCCAAGAATAGCCTAGGAAAAATCCCGAGGCATGCATGTCTATAAAGGCCCTATCTTACCGTTCTAGCATCGGCATTTTGATCCCTTTTATTTTTGCCATTCTCTGTGCTTTCTCGTATCCTGCATCTGCATGCCTTACTATGGCTGTTCCCGGATCCGTCGTTAACACTGTTGCTAAGCGTTTTTCCGCTGTTTTTGTACCATCTGCCACCAAACACATTCCAGCGTGAATACTGTAGCCTATGCCCACACCTCCGCCATGATGAACAGAAACCCAAGTAGCCCCCGCAACAGCATTCAACAGAGCATTAAGAATAGGCCAATCCGCAATTGCGTCGCTACCATCCTTCATACTCTCAGTCTCACGGTTAGGCGAAGCGACACTTCCACCATCCAAATGGTCACGTCCAATCCAAACGGGCCCACTAAGCCTACCATCTGCAACCATGTCATTTATCAATTTACCAAAACGTGCTCTCTCACCGAAGCCAAGCCAACAAACCCGAGCTGGCAAACCCTGAAACTTCACTTGATCCTTGGCTTTACGTATCCATCGGCATAACTCTTGATTATTAGGAAACTCCTCAAGGATGACATCGTCAAGAGTGTAAATATCCTCAGGATCCCCAACTAGTGAAGCCCAACGAAAAGGCCCACGGCCTTCAAAAAACATGGATCTAATATAAGCTGGAATAAATCCTGGATAGGCAAACGCTTCTTTGAATCCAGCGTTGTAAGCTTGCTGACGTAGGTTGTTGCCGTACTCAAAGGTTATAGCACCTTTCTTCAGCATACCAACCATAGTTTCCACTTGAACACGCATACTCTTGCTTGCACAACGAATATACTCTTTCGGATCATTCTTTCTAAGCTCATCTGCTTCTTCCTTAGACAAACCAGCGGGATAGTAACCGTTCAACGGATCATGCGCTGCAGTTTGATCAGTTAAAACATCTGGAATCAAGTTCCGCTTTAAAAGTTCAGGATGCACTTCAGCAGCATTACCCAGCAAACCAATGCTTCTAGGCTCGCCGTCACGCTTAGCCTCTAAAGCTAGTTTCACAGCCTCATCTAAATCATCAGTCCACATTTCCAAATAGCCATGCTTGAGCCTGCGTTCTATCATGTGCTTGTCAATGTCAACCACCAAAGCTACACCATTATTCATGGTGACAGCTAAAGGTTGAGCACCACCCATCTCGCCTAAACCAGCACTCAAAACAAGCTTTCCCCGTAGAGTGCCATCAAAATGTTTTTTCGCAACGGCAGCAAGCGTTTCATAAGTGCCCTGCAATATGCCTTGCGTGCCAATGTAAGCCCATGAACCAGCAGTCATCTGCCCAAACATTATCAAGCCTTTCTGCTCTAACTCATAGAAATAGTCCCAAGTAGCCCATTTCGGCACAAGCAGACTATTAACCAATAGAGCCCGCGGCGCCCACTCATGAGTCTTGAAAACAGCAACAGGCTTACCACTTTGAATAAGCATTGTTTCATTGGATTCTAGCTCTGTTAAAGTCTCTGCAATACGCTCGAAACACTTCCAACTTCGTGCAGCCCGTCCAGTCCCACCGTAGACAATAAGTTTTTCCGGGTTTTTAGCCACCTCAGGGTCAACAACATTGAAAAGCATACGTAGAATACCTTCAATCTGCCAGTTTTTGCAATGAAGCTCGTGACCAATTAAACATTTGACAGGTTTCTTAATCTTGAGCAAAGCAAGTCACCACAAAATAAAATTGGCTAAATAGGTTATAATCCTTTGCCACCCATCCTCATTTTGACAAAACATCTACGATAAGCCGAACAAGAGCAACAGCATCCGCAATGGCCTTCGTAATCATCCTATCGCAATCTTAGCCCACACTTAACCGCTTCCAAGCAATACGATCAGAGGTGCCATTAGACATAGGTCAACTATAAAGTGAAGTGAATTCCTCACGTGAACATTAGTGTCAGCAATCCAAACGAAGTCTAAAGCATAGAAAGATGGTCAACCTCTGCATTTCGCGGAAATAACGAGAGAACAAAGAATCCCAGTTTTATCTCAAGAACGGATTCAAATTCGGTCTTTCCTCTCTGTCAAAAACCAACCTTCCATCTTTGATAACCTTGTCTACAAGGTTCACACCAAAACGGTAACCAAGAAACTTGTGATTTGGCACGTCTAGGATAATAACATCAGCTTTTTTGCCAACTTCTAGGCTGCCCACTTCATCTGCTCTACCTATGGCATGAGCAGCATTAATCGTGGTCGCTGTTATAGCTTCAGCAGGTGCCAACTTCATAAAATGACAGGCAAAGGCGATAACCAACTGTTGATTCTCAATCCAACAGTTGGGGTTGAAGTCAGTGCCTAAAGCCACAGGAACGCCAAAACTAATTGCTTTTCTAGCATCCACATGTCGCACACTCATTAAACCGAAGGCTGCAGCAGGAAGTAGAACGGCAATCACTCCCTTGTTTGCCATAGCTCTAATGCCTTTATCAGAAGAGAAAAGTAGGTGTTCAGCGGAAATAGCTTCCACGTCAGCCGCCAGTTCAGCACCACCCAACGTACTTATCTCATCAGCATGAACCTTGAGCTTTAAACCATAATTCTTACCTGCAACCAAAACACGTCTGGACTGCTCCAAACTAAAAACGCCCCTTTCACAGAAAACATCACAAAACTCTGCAAGTTTTTGTGCAGTCACCTGCGGAATCATCTCCTTAACAACCAAGTTAACATATCCCTGAACACAGTTCCGATATTCAGGCGGAACAGCATGGGCGCCCAAAAAAGTTGGAACAATATCAACAGCGTGCAGCTGATTTAAACGCTTAATAACCTTCAAAATTTTCAGCTCATCCTTCACTGTCAAACCATAACCGCTTTTAGCCTCGATAGTCGTCGTACCATGTTCCAACATAGTATCCAGAGTTTTAAACCCGAAATCCACAAGCCTCTCAACGCTAGTCCTACGAGTCTCCTTAACAGTCTTTAAGATCCCGCCACCAGCATCAAGAATCTTTAAGTAAGAAGCCCCTTCAACCCTCATCTGAAACTCATCTTCTCTGGAGCCAGCGAAAACAAGATGAGTGTGAGGGTCAACGAAACCAGGCATAACAATTTTTTCACTAGTACTTATCACATTTTCAGCCCTAAACCGCTTTCGTATTTCAGATGTTTTTCCAACAGCAACTATTCTGCCATCCTTAACTGCCAAGCAGCCCTTACGTATTATTTCGAGACTTTTCATCTCCTTACCAGTGCGCGGTCTTACGTTCTGACCCTGCAGCGTTACAAGCTCGTTGGCATTCACTATAAGTAGGTCTACCTTTTCTTTTTTAACACGCCTTCTAGTTTTTTTCCTAGTTGTAGCCATTTCTAAGCCACTTGATATTCCTCGCCTTCCTGCAATACCATAACCTTGATGTTTGACTCAGTTTCCACTTTCTTTTTGAACTCCTCTGGTTTTGTGTTCCAACGATGCATAGGTATCACAATTTGAGGGTTAATCGTTATTGCAGCTTCAGCAGCCTCTTGGTTATCCATGGTGTATGTGTCACCGCTTGGGAGCAAAGCCACATCTACATGTCCAAGCTGTCTCATTTCAGGAATAAAATCCGTGTCTCCAGCATGATAGATTGTCTTACCTTCAACTGTTATCAAGTAGCCAACTCCATAGCCTTTAGGATGATAAGGGGTTCCAGGAGACCTGAAACGCTTATAATTATAGGCTTCGACTGCCCTGATCCTTATGTTGCTGAAAGTTGCTTCTTCTCCGGGTTTAAGCGTTTTTACGTTTCCACCAATTTTCGAAACACAGTCATCAGGAGCAATTATCACAGTGTCTGTCTTACGAACCTTCTTAATCTTAGCTGGATCGCAGTGGTCAGTATGTGAATGTGTCACCAGTATCAGGTCTGCTTTTTCAAAGGCTTCGCCATATTTTTCTAGGTCAACATAGATGATTTTTTCTTCAGCCTTAATTTGGAAAGCCGCATGAGCAAGCAACTTTACGGAAACAACCATCCTTTACACCGCTTGTCCTTATAGTCAATAGATGTATATTTATCTTAGACTATGAACTACTCCCCATATATCATAATCAGGGAACTTTGAATGCTGAGCTTAAGATTCTGAACGGGTGAAATTACCTTGAATCAAAACGTCATAGAAAATGCTACAATCATCGAGCTCTTCAAAGAGAAACTTCCGTTTTCGAAACTGGAGTTCAGGTACTTCACTAAAGAACATTATGTGGTAAATATTCTTTGCAGAAAAGACGGATGGGAAATCAAGCTAACTTTAGAAGAATTGCCGAACCTTATGGAAAAAAGGTTTGAAGGCGGACTTTTTCAAGATTTTGTTGACGAACCACGCGTTTTTGCCGCTGAATTAGAAGGCAGACAAGTAGGATGGATAGAACAGGGCTTTCACAAGTGGAACAGCAGAATGCGCATCTGGGAACTTTTGGTGAAAGAAGAATTTCGTCGTAAGGGAGTAGGCACGCTACTTGTGAATCACGCGGTTGAACTCTCAAAAGAGAGGGAGGCAAGAATGTTAGTTGTGGAAACACAGAGTTGTAATGTTCCAGCAATTAACTTCTATCGTGAAAATGGATTTGAACTAATTGGCTTTGATGCCGCTGCATACTCTAATCAAGACATGGAAACAAAAGAAGTTAGGCTGGAGTTTGGACTGAAAATCAAATGATTCGCTGACATCTAACCATTATTCTCGTCCTTACCTTTTTCAATGACGTTTTGCACGGCTATTTCCAATATTCGGTTCTCAGTTAAGTTGTCAATTTTGAGATAGTACGCAGCTATGTCAATCAACGCCTTTAGCGGCGCCATACCACAGAATTCTGAGCTGATTACAGGCACGTTGTAGCGGGCAGCTTCAACCCTAAGCAGTTCAAAAACACGATAAAGCGGAGTCTTCTCAAAATCAGTTATGCTCATGCCGATCTGTGTAATGTTTTTCTCTGGAATGAAAGCAGCCATAGCTTTAACATTTGAAAATCCACCTTTCTTTGCATGCAAAGCCTTTGCAATCCTCTTTGCAACCTTCAAGTCAGCAGTGCCCAAATTGACGTTAAAGCCAGCCATAACTTTACGGGCACCAGTTATCGTTACACCAGCCGTAGGATGAGGCTTGACCGGACCGAAATCTGGCTTACGTTCAGGTTTAACGATCATCTCAGCTAGTTGCTCATACTCCCCCTTACGAAGCCAGTCTAAATCACTCCGTTTAGAGCTCGTTGCCGCTTCACCATAAAGATAAATGGGCACATCACACCTTTCAGCTAGTGTTTCTGCGAACTTTCTTGCAAGCTCAACGCATTCGTCCATAGTAACGTTTTTTATGGGTATGAACGGAACAACGTCAACAGCACCCATACGCGGATGCTGACCCTTATGTTTTTGCATATCAATCAGTTCCACAGCTTTGAACGCTGCGTTCAATGCAGCTTTAAGCACTGATTCCTTGGTGCCGACAATGGAAACAACAAGTCTATTGTAGTAGTCGTCAAAGGTGTAATCAAGCAGAAAAGCGTTTGGCGTGGCCCTGATTTCATTAAGTATTAGCTCAACGATCTTTGGGTCTGAAGTGCTAAAGTTAGGTACACACTCGACAATTTTCTTCAACTTAATTCTTCTTCCTCAATTACTTATATGGGGGTATGTAGTCAGAATTCCATTATAATCGAAGAATTTATGTGTTATTCACTGGAACCTATCAAACTAGAAAAGATAAAGGAGAATTAGCTAGGTGCCTTCGGAAATCGCGTTTGAAGTTCCCACGTGGAACGAAATATATGAAATGCTTTTAGATTTAGCAGAAAAAATCCGGAAAAACGGGTTTAAACCAGACGTAATTGTTGGTGTTTCAAGGGGGGGATGGCCTCCAGCTCGAGTGTTATCCGACTTGTTGAATACTCCGAATCTTGCGAATGTTAAAGCTGAATTTTACTTGGGAGTTGCGGAAACAAAAGGGGAACCCACATTGACACAACCTGTTTCTACAACTGTACTGGGTAAAAAAGTTCTTATTGTGGATGAAGTTGCTGACACTGGCAAAAGCTTGAAACTTGTAAAGGAACATATCATTAAAAAGGGTGCTGCTGAAGCACGAATAGTCACAGTTTACTACAAGCCTTGGAGCATTGTTACGCCGGACTATTACGAAAAGAAGACTAGCCGGTGGATAGTTTTTCCGTGGGAAACAAAGGAAACTATCCGAAAAATCCTGAAGAAATGTACACAGAAAGAGAAGCCGGTGGACGAAGAAACTGCAAAACTCGTAGAAGCTGGAGTATCTGCAGAACTTGTCAGAAGATTTTTGAAGGAAATTCTTGAGGAAGAAAAATGCTGAAAAACATTGAAGAATTCGGAAAACATGTGGTAATATCCGGGTTTCGGAATGTGAAAATCGAGAACATTGAAGAGTTTTTGAAGATAATTCGCAAAGAAAAACCGCCGGGTGTTGAGATTCAATTCTTTGACGCAAAATCTGTAGCTACATCGCAACATCTGTATTTTGCAGCTCTAAATGCGTTAAAAGCTTTCGACAACAAAGAAAATATTTCGAAGAGTCTAGCAATGGAAACAATGCTTTACGCTTCTGCACAGCGTCAAATTCGAAAGGCAATGACGTCTCTTGGAATCAAACAGGCTTCATCAGAAATAGCGGTGTTAATAATTGGAGAAAAGCCTGAAACAGCAATGTCGGCTTTATCAATGATCTCAAAGCGCATCAATACGAAGCCTATCGACACGGTTCTCAAGTTATCAGAAGAAAAGACAGCAGGTATCCGTGAGATCTTTGGAATTTCAGATACAGAAATGAGAGTAGTTATGAAAAAAGATGATTTGAACAAAGTCTTGGTAGACCTTGTTGTCGAACGAATGGCGATACTAGCAACTCAACGTTAGCCCAGTTTACAACATTTTTTCTTTAATTATGGACAGGATATAGCTAGGTTTAATCACAGATATTCCGGTTAATCCACCAATAATCTCAACCAACAAGATTTTATCAGGATTATCAAGGTTTACGTTCCTTTTAACGTTCGCCGCAGTAGCTTCGATGACTTCCCGGCTGGACATTTGTGTAAAACGCTTCTCAACTGTAACACGAAAGGTTTCGCTTTCACTTATTTTGCAGCTGAGTTCTGTGGCCGCTCGTTGAATTTCGCCTAGATCTGTACAGACAACCTTCTCGATTGGAATTATTCTAAGCGTATAACGAAATTCATAGGGACGTTCATGAAGGATTTCGCGAAGCCTTTCTATAACCCAAAGGGGATCGAGAGTTGTCTTTACCGCAACCAAACCTGAAACGCCTGTCTTGTCAACATTTGCGGCTGAATCCCCCATCTCCTCAAGCAAATACCGCAACTCGGAACAAGCGTCACCCTCGTTACCACGTGAAGTGGTAGCCAGAATGTTGAAGTCATCGAGCATGATTTCACCCTAATTATATTTCTTTTGGCAAACTGACATGGATCTTTTTGGTCAGTGCAGGTTAGTGGCTTTCTCATAGCTTATGGCTCTTAGCCGTCGCCTTACATCATCCCATGATGAATATCTCGTTACAAAGATTTATTCGTTTTTGATGATTTTGTAGCATTAGATTTAAATTTTGGCTCCAAGAAGTCTATTATTCGTTTTGACAGGAGGAAACAAGATTGAGCGAAGTGCGTAAACCCGTAATTGTTGTTCATGGTGGTGCTGGAACTTGGCATCCTGAACGCATCCAACTAGGTTTAGAAGGTGTTAGAAAGGCTGCAAAAACTGGTTTTGAAGTGTTAGAGCATAGTGGAAGCGCGGTTGATAGCGTTATGGAGGCTGTTGCGGTTATGGAAGATGGCGGTGTGTTTAATGCAGGTTATGGTTCAAGCTTGAACATAGAAAAACACGTTGAAATGGAAGCCTCGATAATAGACGGAAAGACCCTGCAAGCTGGAGCTGTTGGACTTCTAGAGAACATCAAAAATCCTATTCGTTTGGCAAGGCTTGTCATGGAGAAGACAGATCATGTGTTTGTTGTGGGCGAAGGAGCGGAAAAACTCGCTGACATGTTCAAGCTTGAGAGAAGAGAGCCTACTACTGAGCTTCGGCTAAAATATTATGAAAAACAGAGAAAAGCCTTACTTAAAGGAAAACTTCAGTTGCCAAAGCTGGCTAACCTAGTTAGAAATCATCCCGAACTGTTCACACTTGAAACTGTGGGAGCAGTTGCTCTAGATAAGGAAGGGAATGTTGCAGCGGCAACATCCACTGGAGGCTTTCCATTGAAGCTGCCTGGAAGGATTGGAGATTCACCGATAATTGGATGCGGCACATACGCTGACAATCAAGCTGGAGCCTGCTCAGCCACTGGCGTTGGCGAAATAGCGATAAGGCTTGTGTTGGCGAAAACTGTTTGCAATTTTATGGAAAGTGGAAAAACAGCGCAGGATGCTGTTGAACGGGCAATAGACATTGTCAATCGCAGGATAACTGACACATATAATTCTATGGGGTTAATAGCTGTTGACGTTCGCGGCAGAGTTGGAGCAGCGCATAACTCACCAGACATGTGCTGGGCTTTCATTACGCCAGAAAACCAAGAGCCTGTAACGTCTTTATCAGCAAAACTCTTGAAATAACATTTAATAGCACGGCAAATATGAGGCATTATTCTTAGTTATTGATGGCAGATGAGAGCGAGATGCTTAGAACCTCCTGAGTTCCGCTTTCTAGCTCAGAAAGCAGAAAGAAGCGAAATGTGTCAGATATGAAAAAGGAAGAGCTGTAACAGTTAAAACTAGTGGGAACATGAATTTTTCTTCTGACGCAAAAGTTTTAGCAGTATTTCAACATGATTTTTAGAGTTCATCTTATAAAGATATGATCATACCATTGTTGGATTAACTATGACAAGGATAGCCGTGTTAGACGCTGACAAGTGCAAGCCGAAACGTTGCAATAGAATTTGCTATCGTTTTTGCCCAATGGTGCGAACCCACAAGGAAACAATAACATTTGAAAACAACAAGGCAGTAATCGTGGAAGCTCTTTGTTCGGGATGTGGAATCTGTGTAAAGAAATGTCCCTTCAAAGCCATTTCAATAGTTAACCTTCCAGACGAGTTGGAAGTAGAGTGCAGTTACCGTTTTGGACAAAACGCTTTTAAGCTTTACAGGCTTCCAACACCGTCCTCTAGCATCGTCTTAGGTTTACTTGGACAGAACGGGATAGGTAAATCCACGACCCTGAAAATACTCTCCGGCGAGGTTAAGTTAAACCTTGGAGACTTCGGAAATCCGCCTGAGTGGGATGAGATAATCCGGCATTTCAGAGGCTCAACACTTCAAGACTACTTCCAAAAGTTGAGTGAAGTTAAACTGAAGGTTTCCCATAAACCCCAATATGTCGACAAAATTCCGAAAGTTATCTCCGGAAAAGTTGGAGAACTCCTGGAAAAAGTTGATGAACGAGGAAAGCTCAACGAGATTGCTGGTCGGCTTGAGCTGAAACAGCTCTGGAATCGTCCCCTTGAGGTTCTAAGTGGAGGAGAATTGCAGCGTGTAGCAGTGGCAGCAACCATATGCCGCGAAGCCGACGTATACCTTATCGATGAACCATCAAGCTATCTAGATGTGAAACAGAGACTTGAAATTGCCAGAACTATAAGAGATCTAAAAAAAGATGAAAAAACAGTGATTATAGCTGAGCATGACCTAGCCATAATAGACTATTTGTCAGATCAGGTATGCATCTTTTATGGAGAACCAGGAGTTTACGGCATCGTATCTCACGTTCACGGTGTTAGAACAGGCATAAACATTTACCTGCAAGGTTACGTTCGAGATGAGAATATTAGATTTAGAAAAGAAGCAATAATATTCCATGAGAAGCCGCCTACAGTGAGCTCCGTCCTTGGCGAAACATTGCTGAAATGGAAGAAAATAAAGAAAACGTTCAAAGGGTTCAGACTTGTTGCTCACCCCGGGGAAATAAAAAGGGGAGAGATCATTGGAATCCTAGGACCTAATGGCATAGGTAAAACAACTTTTGTGAAGATTTTGGCTGGGCTCGAAAAAACCGATGATGGAAAAAAGTTTGACGAGTTGGAAATAGGCTATAAACCACAATACATTTCAGTAGAATATGAAGGAACAACACAGGAACTTCTAGCAAACATCGCCAAGGAAAATTTCACTTCAAGCTGGTACAAGACAGAAATTCTTAACCCTTTAAGGATACACACACTTTTGGACAGAAATATAGCTGAATTGAGTGGAGGAGAACTGCAGAAAGTTGCGATTGCAGCATGTCTGTCACAGAAGGCTGAACTCTATTTGCTTGATGAACCCAGTGCTTATTTAGATGTGGAAGAAAGATTGAAAATGGCGCGAGTTATTCGTAGGATTGTTGAAATGCATAATGTTACTGCCTTTGTCGTTGAGCATGATGTTGTTGTGCAAGACTTCGTAGCTGATCGATTAATGGTCTTCACCGGGAAACCTGGAGTTGAGGGTATAGCAAAACCTTTCACAACCCTGAGGGATGGGATGAACGCCTTTCTGAAAGAAATGGAAGTTACTTTTCGAAGAGACCCGACTACGAAGAGACCGAGAGTTAATAAGGAAGGCTCTAAGCTTGACAAATTTCAAAAAGAGATTGGAGAACACTATTACATGCGTTCACTCCAGAGTTAGCCTGTAATCAAGAGTTTTGTTCAGATGGAAAAATAGGTGATAGAAGTGAAGGAAAATGAAAAAAAGCTATTGGAGGCTGCTCTAAAAGCTATGGGTAACGCTCATGTGCTTTGGGGCTGTAAAGTTGGTGCGGCTGCTCTTGCAGAAGACGGTGAAATTTATGGTGGCTGTAATATTGAAAGCTGGGTTTCCGGGCTTGGCGTTTGCGCTGAAAGATGTGCAATCAATCATGCTGTTTTACATGCGAACCGAAGAATTATGAAAATGGCTATAGTTATTTACGCAAACAGTCAAGGTGAACCAAGACCTTGCGGATCATGTCTACAGTATATGCATGATTTTGCAGAAAATCCTGATATTAGAATTATTATGGCGAAGGCGGAAAAGGA
>SOJA01000095.1 GCA_004376975.1 Candidatus Bathyarchaeota archaeon | reverse complement strand
TGGAGACCTATACACTTTCACAAATGACATTTTTGACGAGATTATAGTGGAGAAGGACAACATTGTGATTGATGGAGCAGGCTACACGGTTCAAGGCAAAGGAAGCGGGATTGGAGGTAGCAACGGAATAAACATGAGTTACAGAAACAATGTAACACTAAAAAACGTAGAAGTCACAAACAGTATCCATGGAATCAGGCTCTACTTCTCCGGGAATAACACGCTTGCTAACATCACCGCATCAAACAACTTTATTGGAATCCACCTCGACCATTCCAAAAACAACACGCTCACCGACAACAACGCCTCAAACAACGAGGGTGGAATCTTTTTAGTCGAGTCTTCTAGCAATAACAACATTACAGGTAACAACGCCTCAAACAACGTGGAGGGAATCCTTGTCCGCTCTTCTAGCAATAACAACATTACAGGTAACAACGCTGCAAACTCCGCAGAAGGAATCCTCATAAAGAATTCCAGCAATAACCTCCTTGCTGGCAACAACTTCTCTTCAAACGAAGGCTATGGAATAAGGCTTGACCATTCCAACAATAACACCCTCACTAGCAACAACGTATCGTATACTGGCAAGGTAATAGGCATTGGAATTAGATTCGAATATTCCAACAGCAATCTCCTTGCTGGAAACATTCTGTTTTCAAACTGGCAGGATGGAATCAACTTACTCGTTTCCATGAACAATACACTTGTTGACAACATCGCATTAAAGAACGAAGTGAGTGGGATAGTGCTTATCCTCTCCGGCAATAACACGCTTGCTGGTAACACTGCATTAAACAACGAGTATGGGATATTAATCGTCTCCACCTCGATTCTTCCTTTTCCCAATAACACCCTTTTCCACAACAACCTCATTGACAACACAGTTCAAGCGTCTTCTGCAGGTGGATACCCAAACAGGTGGGATGATGGGTATATTTCTGGAGGTAACTATTGGAGCGATTACACTGGCACTGATACTGATGGTGATGGTATAGGTGATGTCCCCTACATTATAGATGCAGACAATGAAGACAGATACCCGCTTATGGAACCTTGGCCATTATCAGTTCCAGCAATGATAAAGTCCCTTACTAGAACAGTTGTGTTTTGGAACTTGCCCAAAGGAACAGAAAAAAGTTTGATGGGCAAACTGGACGCTTCTCTTAATCTGCTTGACAAAGGAAACGAAAACGGAGCTTTTCACAAACTAATGGACTTCATAAACCTAGTTGAAGCACAAAAAGGAAAGAAACTAACAAACGAACAAGCAGAACAACTAATATCGGAAGCACAAAAAATCATAAGCCTGATCCAGGAATAAACTCCTCAACCCCTCCTCTTTTCTATCTTTTTCTCACCAGAAAACTGTAACATTAGACAATCTCTTAAACAGACAATCAGAAACCAGTAGAATGCAGGCATTATATTATATCATGACTGTGTGGGTTGGGTTGGGGGTGGGAATTGAACCCCCACACACACAAAGTAGTTTTTTACAATTCAACATTCTTTTCCATCATGCACAAGTGTTAGCTACTTCTAAGCCTAAGCAATAAATTCCTCAAAGATGCGAAACCAAATAGCATGCATGCTCCATTTTGCACTGGTGGCATAGCAGTCAGAGAACACTATTTTCTTCTTAGAAGTACCATATTAGCACTGTTGTTCAATTTTTTGACTTTTTCAAGAGGTCTATTCAAAAACCAAGTATTCTCTGTTCCATCCCACCATCCCAGAAACTCGAACTTCCCATTCAATTCTGTGAGGACTTTGAATTCTTGTGGAAAGATGTGTTTCAGGTCTCTCCTGTGAACAAGATTCTTTCTTTTCCCATTATCGTTGACTTCAAGTGTCATTTCTTCTACAGCAATCTGATTAAGGATATCTATAAAATAGGATTTGAAAGTTGTTTTAACTATTATTCCGTCTCTTTCCATAGTCCAGTTCACACTTTCATTTATTTTCCAATCTAAGTTCATGTTTTGAATGAAATAGAGACCTCCACTATTTAATGAAGCAGCTAGAGCATCTAAATGGCTTAGAAACGTCTCGTTGGATTCGACATCTAAGGAACCCATCATTATGAATGCAAAATCAACCTTCTTCTTCAGCTTGAACTCGGTCATATCAGCCTGCACAGTTTCAATTTTGGTTCCTTCTTCTTTCGATTTCTTCCTCAAATATTCCAGCATCTCAGAACTCAAATCCAGTCCAATCGCTTCATAACCTCTTCTGGCAATCTCCCGTAATTGCAGACTTGGACCACACCCTAAGTCAAGAAATATTCTAACCTCTATCGTACTAAACTTTCTGATTATTCTCTCAAAACAGTCTACCTGCTCTTTTGGATCAAAATAGCTGAATGCAATCTCGTAATACAAAGGCTGTTTG
>SOJA01000036.1 GCA_004376975.1 Candidatus Bathyarchaeota archaeon | reverse complement strand
ATGCCTTCGTAGTTTGATGTTATCACGTTTTTGGTTAAAACGTTGTTCTCAGAAGACCTAATCCATATTCCTCCACACAAACCAGTCTGCCCTGAACGAGGCGTATTTCTGTCCACAACGTTTTTGTCTATAACGTTGTCATGGGATTCAAGCAAGAAGATGCCGAACTCGTTTCTTGTGACGTTCACGTTTTCTATAGTAGAATTAGTCGAGCCAGCAAATAGTACGCCTTGACCGTTGAATGTCAGGTTTAAATTCTTCACCGTGATGTTTGCTGAGTTTACAACGGCTACGTATCCTGCGTCGGAAGGTATCTGCTTATCTTTTTGATCCACCCAGTAGTAGATAGGCTTTCCATTCACGGTGTTAGACGCGTCTGCGCTCTGAATGAAGTGCGAAAGAGAGTCTCCATAAACCCCGAAATTGATTGCATCACCAGTCAACATGTTATCAACAAATATGTTTCCACCTGACTCCTCTATCCTAATCCCATAGCCATGCGTCCCAGTGCTGGAAATAACGTTGCCATTAATCATGTTTTGGGTTGAAGAGTACCAGAAAAGTATGCCGCTGTCTGTCATGACGTTGTCAATGACGTTGTTGTCTGCTGACCCGCTGATGAGTATGCCTGGAGAGCATTCTGAGATGGTGTTGCGGGTGACGTTGTTACTTGCGCCACCACTCACCCTAATCCCCGCACCCTCGGATATTGTGTTGTTTGTGATTGTGTTGTTTCTTGCAGCTGAGAGAGAAATCGCGCCATAGGTTGAGGTTATCGTGCAGTCTCTGACGATGTTCATGTCAGAATATGCCAGAGTTATACTGTACATATTTTCTGAGAAATACACGTTTTCTATGACAGATTCGTCTGTATGTACGAATCTCACGGCATTCCTATTGCATGTCAGATTTAGGTCTTTTACCAAGACGTCTGTTGAGTTTACAACGTAAACGCATCCAGCATCGTTTGGGACGGTTTTTTCTTGTTGGTTTATCCAGTAGTAGATGGGCTTTCCATCTACCGTGTTTGACGTGTCGATGTCGTGGATATAATGGCTGAGGCTTGGCCCTTTGACTCCGAAATTGTACTTGTTATTTGTCATGCTGTTGTTTCTGAGAGTGTTGCCATGGGAACTTGCGATGCAGATACCCCAGTTGCTGTGTGATATTCTGTTGCCGGTGATGATGTTGTGATCGAATGAATCATAAGTATTGAGTCCCCAGGTGGCGTTTGACATAACATTGTTTTTTATAGTGTTGTTTTTGGAATTGTAGAAGTAAATGTTGCTGTCGTCGTTTAGTAAAATAATGTTTTCCTCAATGCTATTGTAGCTCGATTGAAGGCGTATGCCTGTGGAGTATTTCTTTATTGTGAAGCCGGCGACTGTGACGTTGTTTGCGGACAATACTATTCCATATCCATAGTTAGTAGCGGGGCTTTGAATAATCGTTGTGTTAGCACTCTCCCCAATAAGCATCAGGCTTTTTGCTACGTGTACCCATTCAAAATACGTTCCAGCCCTCACGTAAACTGTGTCCCCAGGACTAGCTGCATCTATGGCTTCTTGTATTGTGGGGTAGTCGTCTGGAACCGTTATGATATCCGACTTCGATAGCATGGGGTGGGCACTAGGAGCAACAATAGATAAACTTGCCAAAATCACAAGAAACGCTACTTCAGAAATCGCCTTCAACCTCAAACTCCCATCCACATTAGAATCAAGCATGTTCAAAAACTTAAAGATTCCTCCACAAACGCAAAGTATGAAGACTGAATATAAGCTGATTAAAGATATCAGCCACATCTCCAAACTGCTTCAATGGAAATATGGCGACCCATACACTAACAACTACTTTCAGTGTGAACTTCAATCCCAAATCATGGAAAACATTTCATCAGAAGACTTGACGAAAAGGTTCTTAAAAGAACCCCTCTGGTTCAGAAAGCTGAGGGAAATGTATGCAAAGAGAAGATTGTTCACCTTCTATTGTCCGCGTGGGAATTGGAATGTCATAAAATGTTGAGGTTGCTGTAAGAAGCCAAAAGGAACATGTGCTTTCGGTCACAAGGTGGGTGACAAGAATTTTTCAGTGGTAAATCTGTTAAAGGTAACATTTCCATCAGTGCACTCATGGTGTTGCTCCTAAAGGTTTTTGCTATGCGTTATGGCGGTAGAACTGCCATGGAGCGAAGACAAGGAAATAATCTGCATCGCTTGTCCTAATGCAGAGAATCCTGTTGTTTTTGAATTTTAACGCGTAAGGAATGAAGGGATTAGGTACGAGGATTACGTGCTAGGTTTTTCCGGTTATTTTCATTTTTTCGGCTCTTATTATGGGGCTTTGAATGGATGGTATTCCCCATGACTCGAGGGTTTTGAACTCTCTGCTTATGCCAGAGATGTTCTTCATAAGTTCGTATGAGTTGCC
>SOJA01000056.1 GCA_004376975.1 Candidatus Bathyarchaeota archaeon | reverse complement strand
CACTTTAAGTATTGAGCTTCAGGTGAAAATCCATTTTCCAGATCCTTAAAGGCAAACCACCTATGTTTTCGTGGTCGTCCACGTTGTGTCATAGTTCTCAAGATATAACTGGGGGTTTCTTGCTTTTTTTGCTTTCCCTAAAATGCACAACAATCACTGTAGAAGAGGGATACAAGATACAGTCACTACTAAGCGTGCTTGAGATAATGCTTAGTAGGCGCTGCGCTCGAAATCAAGGCACAACATGATTATCCGCCCGTGTGGGAACAATTATAGTTCATAGCACTAATATCGCAAACCTTATTTTAATAGTAACATAGTTTCTCGTGAAAACTTTATGGCGAGAGGTTAGCAAAAAAGATGAGAGAACCACTTTGGACCCCTTCCAATGCACGCATAAAAGAGGCTAACATAACACGGTTTATCAGTTTTGTCAATAAAAAACACAGTCTCAAAATCGATTCCTATGATCAATTGTATAGATGGTCGATAGAAAACGTATTTGATTTCTGGGCAGCCATGTGGGATTTTGGGGAGATGAAAGCTTCTCGAAGATATGAGCGAGTAGTGGATGACTTGAACAAGTTCCTTGGCGCAAGGTGGTTTGTCGGCGCGAAATTAAATTTTGCCGAGAATCTTCTAAGATATAGAGATAATCATATAGCTTTCGTATTTAAAGGGGAAACCAAGAAATCAACCAGAATGACCTATGCAGAACTATACGATTCTGTAGCACGTTTGGCAAAATCACTACGCGAAATAGGTGTTGCCATTGGGGACCGCGTGGCTGCGTATATGTCTAACCTCATGGAAACCGCCATCGCAATGCTTGCGGTTACAAGTATAGGTGCTATCTGGTCTTCTTGTGGTACTGAACTGGGTCCAAAAGCAGTCCTTGACCGTTTTGGCCAAATCGAGCCCAAAGTTTTGTTCACTACTGATGGATACTACTACAAGGGAAAGAAGTTTAGCGTTTTGTTGAATGCTGCGGAAGTCACAAAAGGAATATCCTCACTAAAGAAAACCATTGTAATTCCTTATACTGAAGAAAAACCTGATATTAGTTCTATTTCCAACTCTGTGCTTTTCAATGAATTTATATCTCAAGGTGATAAACAAGAGATTCAATTTGAACAGCTGCCTTTTGATCACCCTGCATATATTATGTTTTCCTCGGGCACAACAGGTAAGCCAAAGTGTATGGTTCAAGGAGCTGGCGGCGTTCTTATCAATCATCTAAAAGAACTAATACTTCATACTGATCTAAGACACAATGATAGGATATTCTACATAACAACCCCCAGTTGGATGATGTGGAATTGGTTACTAAGCTCTTTGGCTGTAGGAGCCACCATAGTGTTGTACGATGGTAATCCCATCTACCCAGATTGGCGCACTATGTGGCGACTAGTTCAAGATGAAAGAATAACCATATTTGGTTGCAGTGCGAGTTATATCAATTACCTTAAAAGCATGGACGTTAGACCAGCTGAGACTTTTGATTTGTCATCATTACGAGAGATATCTCAAACTGGGTCACCTCTTTCAGCTGAGGGATTTGAATATGTTTACCATAAGATCAAAGAAGACTTGCACTTTAATTCCATTGCAGGAGGCACAGATATTAATGGTTGTTTTGCTGCTGGGACTCCAATCCAGCCTGTATATGCTGGTGAACTACAGAGCCCAGCTTTAGGAATGAACGTGAAAGCATATGATGAAAATGGTAATCACGTAGTTGATCAACAGGCAGAACTTGTTTGTGAAGCTCCCACTCCATCAATGCCACTTTTTTTCTGGAACGACGTCAATTACGACAAGTATAGAGATGCCTACTTCAATGTTTATCCAAATGTTTGGCGACATGGTGATTGGATACTGATCCATAGCGATACCGGTGGAATAACTTTCTTAGGTCGCTCTGATTTTACCTTAAAACCCTCTGGAGTGCGCATAGGGCCATCTGAAATATATAATATTGTGGAAAGATTCAGCGAAATTGCTGACAGCCTAGTTGTAGGGCAAGATTGGAAAGGAGATCAACGCATTATCCTCTTTGTTAAACTCGCGTTGAGAACCTCTCAATTGACAGAGGATCTGAAAAATGAGGTAAAAAGAGCCTTGCGCGAAGAGGCGTCTCCTAGACATGTTCCAGCCATAATTGTCAGAGCACCCGATATTCCGTACACTTTCAACATGAAGAAAGTTGAGAGTGCAGTCTCAAATATAGCAAATGGTAGGCCAGTCACCAATAGAGACGCGTTAGTTAATCCGGAAACGCTAGATTTCTATGAAAAATTCTTTCTGAGCTTCAAAAAGAATAGTGCAACATTAGATGGTTAAAAAGAACTGAACTATAAAACACAATTAGGATTCACTAATTGTGACCAAGATTTCCCCTAGGGTTACAGCTGCGCCTTCAGAAACCTTAACCTCTTTAACA
>SOJA01000030.1 GCA_004376975.1 Candidatus Bathyarchaeota archaeon | reverse complement strand
GGGCAATGTAAAACAGATGATAGAATCTTGCCGGGACATCACAGAACGTAAGAAGGCAGAAGAAGCAATTAAGGCGAGCGAGGAGAAATTCAAGACCCTTGCAGAACAGTCTCCGAATATGATTTTTGTCAACAAGAAAGGCAGAGTAGTGTATGCCAATAAAAAATGCGTGGATGCTATGGGGTATAAAAAGGAAGAGTTTTTCTCTCCTGATTTTGACTTCCTTTCCCTGATTTCCCCAGAGCATCTAGACTTGATAAAGGCGAATTTCATCAGACACATGAAAGACGAAGACGTTGCTCCCTACGAATATACACTTGTCACAAAAGAAGGAAAAAGCATAGAGATTGTGGCTTCGACAAAATTGATAAGATACGATGGGGAAAACGCCATTCTTGGAATACTAACTGACATCACTGAACGCAAGAAAGCAGAAGAAGCGATTCGAGTAAGCCGAGAGAAGTTTGAACAGTTGTTTATTAATAATCCTGAGGCTGCTGTCTACATGGATTCGGGCTTTCACATCCTGGACATTAATCCTCGTTTCACCAAGCTTTTTGGCTATTCGTTAGGTGAAGTCAAAGGTAAGCACATCAACAGTCTGGTAGTGCCAGAGGACAGGGTGGAAGAAGCGGAAAGGTTTGACAAAAAAGCCAGCCAAGGAGAAACCTATCAAGAGGATACTGTTAGAAAACGGAAAGATGGAACTTCATTTCCAGTTTCCTTGTCCGCTGCTCCCATAATTGTTGAAACCAAAGTCGCAGGTTATGTGGCAGTGTACAAAGACATTTCTTCACTGAAAAGAGCTGAGGAAAAATTGAAGATGACGCTGGAAAAGGTGCATGTTCTTAACGAAAAGCTTGGTGTCGTTGGCAAGTTGACTAGGCATGATGTGCGAAACAAGCTTTCCACAGTCTTAGGCAACGCTTTTCTAGCCAGACGGAAAGTTGGTGGCGACCCAGAAGGTTTAGAACATCTGAGTGAAATAGAATTGGCTATTCATCAAGTTGAGAGAATCTTCGACTTCGCTAAGACCTACGAAACCTTGGGAACAAAAGAACTAGTTCATGTTGATGTGGGCAAAATCGTTGAGAAAGCTGTTTCGCTATTTTCAGATTTGCACGGTGCTATAGTGAGAAATGATTGCCACGGTTTAACAGTGCTTGCAGACTCGCTGCTTCAGCAGTTAATCTATAATTTGATACATAACTCGTTGCAGCACGGTGAAAGGGTCAGCCTAATCGGAATACGCTATGAAGTTGAGGATGATGGGGTGAAGCTGGTTTACGAGGATGACGGCGTGGGTATACCTAAAGCTGAGAAGGAGAAGATTTTCCAGAAAGGCTATGGGAAAGATACAGGCTACGGACTCTACTTAATCAGAAGAATGTGTGAAGTCTACGGTTGGATCATTAAGGAAACTGGTAAAGCAGGTAAAGGAGCGCAATTCACTATGACTATACCGAGACTGAATGAAAGCGGACAAGAAAACTATAGTTTGCCCCAAGTTATTTCAGAACTGCAAGCTTAGATTTGTGCGGTGTGGTGTACACTGTGTGGATGTCTATTTGCGAGCTTTGATGCATGCATCGTTTAATGCGTGAAGATATGTTTTGATCTCCTCTTTTGTGTAACGATCCCATTTGAGATAATCAGCAAGAACTGAGGGTAATGTTACGTTTTGACGGGCAAGGTACGCTAGAAACTCGAATGTTTCATCTGGAATCTTGATGGTTTTCACTTAGTCTACCTTGACAGCAGTAACGTATCTTAATAAATAATACGTTATTTCTCAAACTGATATATTATGACATCAAACTCCGAATCGGAGGTGTACCTTCACGATTAGAGAGGCAAGAGACATGCAAGCTATGTAAGACCGATAACTGGTATTGACCTAGTTCTTGTAAGTCACAGTTCTTATATCAATAATGTTTAAGGGAGGGTTGAGTGAAGGTTAAAAGCATGAAGGATACTTTGAAGCTGGAACTGCTTGGTTCACTACAATTGGTTGCAGGTCTGATCCTAGTTCTTCTATGGTCTTTTTATTCGTCCGAGTGGTGGTCTGTAGGCTTAGGGTTTTTCGGAGTGTTTTTCTTGATTGAAGCAATATGGCATTATATACTCTGACTGCCTTCGATATTTCAGAAAGGCTAGTTAACAATTGACCGCAACTCTCTTAGCAGCCCTTGGTGTGCAGAAGAAAAGGAGCATAGTCTGACAGCAGTCAATCTGGGTATAGAGAAGAGAATCAAAACCTGATGTAGCCCTCTACGATTGACCATAATCTGCCCTCATCATTTGGCATAATAGAAAACAAAGACTCAATAATTCGCCTCATAATTCCCTTTGTGCTTATGTGTCCTTTTCCAGAATCAACAGTAGGCATCCTTCGAGTAAGATCTCAAATTCTTATAAGTCCGAACGCTAATTTTAGAACGTTACTGTTCC
>SOJA01000023.1 GCA_004376975.1 Candidatus Bathyarchaeota archaeon | reverse complement strand
CAGATTACATACACTCTTTCAAGTACGGCTGGAACAGCATATAGTGCAACATTTAACTATGGCTTTACCAAATATGAAGATTATGGAAATCGAGATTTTACGATTACAGACTTTGAAGTGGTTGGGCTGGCTGGAGCAAATGATAACGATCTTGACATAACACTCTTTCATCACCACTCCACAGGTTGGACATATAATGCAGCGGCTTTTATACCTGGAGGAACGAAAATATGCCAAATGAGTACAGATCATTCAACAGATGACCAGTTGGTTTCATCCGAACATTTTGCCTATAAGCGTGCGGGACTTAGCACAAGTATTGCCGGAAGTGGAATAGAAGGCGTAATAGTGCTGGTAACATCATCAGCCAACAATGCTATAGAGTATGCCAACATTCATATAGGGGTTACCTTTTGATGGCCATCGATTACAAACTATTCGGATTCATCATGACAACCATTTCCTTGCTTTTCGGGGGACTGTTTTGGGCGTTGAAAATTATCCTCAACAACGGGATTGCCGACATGAAAAACACAATTAGGATTGAAATACAGAACCTTAACGATCATTGCAAGTTGGTATCTGGAAATCTGCACACTAATATCATTACAGAAACAAAACAAAGAGTTTACGCCGACGAAAAGCTTGAAGACAATTTTAAAAACCATGGGCATAAAGGATTAGACAATGGCGGAAGCAAAGTCACCATTTAAGTTTGCTGTACTTGTAGTTGATGACAACGAAGGTGTGTGCGATCTTATAGAACAATTTCTTCAAAAACATGACATTAAAGTCTACACAGCAAGTGGCGCTGAAAAGGCTTTACGCTTAACAACACAGCACGACCATATAAAAATAGTCATTACGGATTTACATATGCCCGAAAGCTGTATTGACGGGAAAAGTTTGGCGCTTATCTTAATGGAGAGAGAACCCCGGACAATTGTGTATGCGATAACCGGGCATGCCGATAAGTTCTTATTAGATGATTGCTTACGGGTTGGGTTTAGAGATTATTTCGTTAAACCTATTAAAATGGATATGATTTTGAAATCAGTTCGGGCAAGCTGTGAACAAATAAAACGATGGGAGGAAATCAGATGAAAACTAAAAGTGGAGCACTTATATCGGGATTAAAGATAGAAATGCGGAAAGTCCTTGTTTTGGCTGACAAAGTATGGACAAAACACAACCAGGAGCTTGTGATCACATCGGGTTTGGATGGAACTCACAGTCCCGGCAGCCTTCATCCTTATGGATATGCGGTAGATTTAAGGTCGCGATATTTCAAAGATAATGAGGATGAAGTTGTTGCCTCTGAGTTAAGAACAAAGCTCGGCGATAAGTATAATGTCGTGCTGCATTCTACTCATATTCATGTGGAGTATGATGCTATATTGCGGTGAGAGGCTTGACAAGGTGCGTTTTCTTTTAAAAATTTTAGCAATGCCGGTTTTTGAGGTACAACTTTTCTTGCACCTTCAAAAAAACTTGAGAACTTTAGCCGCTTAAAACGGCGCAAGTTAAGGGCAACAGGGTGGAATATGGTGCGGTATTGAGGGCTTGACAAGAGCCTGAAAAGTGGTAATATAGGCAGTGGAAACACTAAGACCGGGTGCCTTTTGCAAGAGGTTAAGGGGTTGTTGCCGTTTCAGCAACCCTCATCCGGGAAACCTAAACGGAGGTATTGTAATATGGGCTATATGAAAGGCGGGTTTTTCTTGGAAAGAGAACTTCACTTAATTTTTAACGAAGGAGGGCCATAATGGCTTGGTACAGTTTTTTAACAAGTTCAACCAGGGCGGTAGAATCAACCGCAAAGGCAGGGGAGACTATTGTTAACGGGCTTGTGTCTGGAATAGACGCTCTAGTTTTTACAGAAGAAGAAAAAAGCGCAGCGACACAAAAAGGAACCGAAACTATTCTTAAGTTTTGGGAAGCTGTTTCTAAAGAAAACACAGAACAGTCTATTGCCAGGAGAATGCTCGCGAAGATGACATTTCAGGTCTTTTTCTTTTTCCTTCTCGCTGCGGCTGTTGTGTATAAATTCGATGTAGAGTATGCTAAGTTCTTGCTTGAGCTGGCAGGGAAAATAATGTTCTTAGTTTCGGCGATAGGGCTTATTTATTTTGGGCCGCATCAGTTTTCAAAGATTGTTAAGAGATAAGGAGAGATATGCTGAAAGGATTTTCGTTCATATGGGGGAGAGGTGTTTTCCACTTTGGGAAATTCGTCAAAGGTACGTGGTTTGCAGCGGTGAGCATTTTAGAACAATCCCGCACCGCCGGCAGCATTTTTAGTTTGAACTTTTCATATAATGCCCGACCTTCTTTTTTGCTCCACTTGGTTGAGAAGCGTCCTGTATTGGTAATGAGATAATCCCGTAATTGCCAATAATACATTTATTTTCTTTTAAGGTTTGATATCTTTTATAGGCTGTATCTGAGTCTATATAAGCTTCCACCGGAGCCAAATTAAAAGTTA
>SOJA01000029.1 GCA_004376975.1 Candidatus Bathyarchaeota archaeon | reverse complement strand
TAAACCTCTTTAAGAGAAGAGCAAAATAACAGTTTCTCTACATAAAAGTTTCACGGTTTACGCTATCGATATAGATGGTTGAAGGTTTGTGTAACCCATTTTTAGTAGACTAGAATTGTTGGGGTGTTTGCTTTAGAATATGAAATCGGTTGTTCAGAATGTAGTCACGTGTCTCCTTACATTTTAGATTCAATTTTTCTTGCGGTGCACCATTTGACATGGCTTATCCTTCGGTTTTGAAAAGGGAAAAGTTCGTAAACGAAGCGTGTGTACCATCTATCCAAGAATGATTCAGTTTGAAGGTTTTCTCTGGCTGGCATGTGAGCTTTTGCATTTCTCTTCGACGCTTCAAGTTCAGGTGCTATTTTCTTTCGAGCGTTTATTTTGATTTTGTTATGTGCACGTTTTTTATTAGAAGATATGGTGCAAGTGAAGGTGGATCTGCTTCTCCCCACCAATGCACATGTTTTGTTTCTTTTGATATGCCTGCAATATTGTTCAGCATGTTTAAGGCATTGTCGCTTAAGCGTACATCTTTCAAGGATTGTTTTATCTCACCGTTTTCTATTAGGAAGATTCCGTCTCTCGGTATTGTTGAGAAGTCTCCTTCCTTGTAGTTTTGAAAGCGAGTGTACCAAGTATTCGTCAGATATAGTCCTCTTCTGGTTTCTTTAAACATTTCATCCTTGTTCATGTTGCCGAGGCTCATTTCAACATTCCAAGCATTAGGGACAACTAATCCAGCGTTACCAGTTGTTTCCGTTTTAAATATTTTAGCTGTTGAAGTATTATGCAGATAGGTTTTCAGTATCCCATGGTCAATGAAGATGTTTTCCTTAATTGGCACTCCCTCATCGTCAAAAACGCGGTGGGAAACCGAATATGGCGCTGGGTTATCTTTTATCGTTACGAATTCAGATGACACTTTTTGTCCCAGTTTATTTACGAATATTGACAGCTGAATCATAACGTGGAAGGCTGAAACCATTGAAGCCCACATGCCTAACATTGAACCAGCAAAAAGCGGACTAAGTATCACATCGTATACTCCTTCGTCGCCAGCTTTAGGGTCTTTAGCAAGGCTTGCAGTTTCTCCAGCTTCGAATCCAGCTCTGGAAGGGTTAAAGTTCTTTAAGGTTGAACTGCACTCAACACTGTGGCCAGAAGCTTCTCTCTGCGAGAATGCTCTTATGGAGAATTCGATTGCTGATCTGCTATCGATACCTATAGGTCCTTCAGATGACGCTAGATATACATTTTCAAGTTTTGTGAAAAGTATGCCGCCGCTGTTGATGTCTTGTCCAGCTTCTTTTTTAGCTGCTTCTACAGCTTCAAAAACGTATTCTGATGGATTTTCTAGCTCTACGGCTCTTTTATCAGTCGAGCTTGGAGCGTATTTGAATTTTCCTTCTGCAAATCCTCCGAACATTGGATTTTCCTTAGATGCTTTTGCAATTTTAAAGAGCTTTTTCATTTGGTCATCTACATTTTGGAAGTTTCGTATTTGGGTTGCTACTACTCTTCTTTTCCACGATAATGCTACATCTGTCACGTAGTTGTTCCATGCGACAGTTATGTCGATTTGATTATTGCTGAAACGTGTTTGTCTATATTTGCCAAAGGTTGTTTTAGCAATAACTTCGTCGGCGCCGAGGGATTTTGCCTTCTTAACTATTTCTTCAGTTTTGTTAAGAGCGTCACTCATTTTATGTACACTCCCTTAAGTCTGATAGAGGGGCCACCTGTGTTAACAGGGATTCCCTGCATTGGGTCTCCTTTTCCACATGTTGCCGCGTCGAATTTAACGTTTTTTGAAATTGCGTCAACGGCGCTCCAGAATTTCGGTGTTGTTGTTTCGATTATTGGTCTTGCAACTGGATGTTTCAGTTCACCATTTTCTATTAGATAAGCTTCTCTGCCAACATAACGCTGGTTGAAACGTTTATCATCTATGTTCCATTCGGTGAAGGAAACCATGTAAATACCGTTTTTCACATCTTCAATTAATTCTTCTTGAGTCATGTCGCCTGGAAGAACAAAAGTGTTTGCCATCCGCACTATTGCTTCTCTATCATAATTCACTGATCTTGATGATGCATTGCTTCTTGTACCCAGTTTTGCCGCGGTTTCTCTGTTATGCAAAAACTCGTTGATGGTTCCGTCTTTGTAGAGATGTCTTCTTCTCGCTTTTATTCCTTCATCGTCATATTTGTAATAGCCATAGCTGTGTTCTATTGTTGGGTCATCAACTATGGTAACAACGTTGCTTCCAATTTTGGTTCCAATCCAGAAGGGGCTGTCTTCATATATGAAAGATCTTCCAGCTTGACTCATTTCTCTACCTAAAATCCTGTCGGCTTCCATTGGGTGACCACAAGATTCATGGGCAGCTATGCCTGTAACTTCTGAACCGCATACTAAATCCATTGTGCCTGGTTTTACCCTTTTCGCCTTTATTATAACTTCTTTTAGAACATTTGTATCGTGAATTAGCCTTTCAGTCATTTTCCATTCGTCGAAGGCTTCCCAGCCTCCACTGTAACCAAACTGTTCGTATGCTTGCTCACTCTTTCCTTGTTCAACAACTGTGATAAAGCCAAAAGCACCGATTTTTGGAACAAATGAAGATATACATGAGCCTTCCGTGTTGGCAAAATATTTTTCTGTTAATTGCATTATGCATTCAAGCACTCTTGCTGGAACATTTACTCCATGCGCAATTAATGCTTTATCTGCATCTAAGAATTGTTTGATTTTTGTTTCGGAATCCACGTCTTCTATTTTCTTTTTTTCTTCAACTCTCCACGTGGCCTCAACAGCTTTTTCTTCAGCAAATTTTATCTTGTCTTTGCGTTTGGCAGCTTTAGCAAACTTGTATGCAAGATCTACTATGGCTTTGGCTTCCTCTTTTGTCCATTTGTTAGTTGAGGCAAAACCGATGCCGCTCTCTGCTAATATCCGAACGCAGAAACCGCTGTTAACAGATGAAAGATATGTTTCTAAGATTCCGTTCTTTAACACTAACTCTTCGTTTTTCTCTCTTTGTGCTCTAACTTCTGCATATTCGATGTCCTTGCCTTTAGCGTATTCTAAAGCATAATCTACTATGTCTTTCTCCATTTTTTCGTCTCCAAATTTGAATTACTGAATAGGCGACTGTAAGATAAAACCTTTTAGCATCTAGACGCGCATGAAAACAATTTAATAAAATGCGAAAATTATAATTCCAGTAGTTTATGCATTTACTTAAGTCTCTAAAATCTAAAAGCTATTAATGGTGTATCTTCATGAAGTATGAAATTAACTGTTCGGTGTGTGGTCAATCTTCTCCCAGCCTGTTTGATTTCAGATGCTCTTGTGGTCAACCGCTCGATGTTAAACTTAATTTCGATTTTGAAGCTGAAAAAATAAAAGCGAAAGATTACACTGTTTGGCGGTATGCAAAGTTTTTCCCGTATGTGAGAGAAAAAGAAATTATAACTTTAGGTGAGGGATGGACACCTTTAGTAAGGTTTTCAGGTAACACTTATTTCAAGCTTGAAAATTTGAATTCCACCGGCTCGTTTAAGGATAGAGGCTCAACAGTGTTAGTGTCCGCTTTGCATAAACTGGTGAAAAATGAGGGCGGCTATATTTCTGAGGATTCTTCGGGTAATGCTGGGGCATCTATGGCTGCCTATGCTGCTTATGCAGGGTTGAAAGCGAGAATTCATGTTCCGGAGAATGTTTCTGGTCCGAAGCTCAATCAAATCCGATTTTATGGTGCGGAAGTTGTTAAGGTTTCAGGTAGTCGAAGTAGAGTTGCAGAGGAAGCGCAGAAGACTGAACTGGGGAAGTTCTATGTTGGACATATACTTCATCCTTTGTTTCGGGATGGGATGCGAAGCCTTGCCTACGAAATAGCTGAGCAGCTTGGGTGGGATGTTCCAGAACGCGTTTACTTGCCGGTTTCCGCTGGGACTTTGCTTTTAGGTGTAATAAAAGGGTTTAAGCATTTAGTTAAGTCCAACATGATAGGTGTTATGCCGAAAATAGTGGCTTGTCAAACAAGGCAAGTTTCTCCCCTCTATCATCGCTTTAAAAACCTACATTATACTTCGCCTGAAAGAATAGCTTCTATTGCTGATGCTTTAGTGAGCTTGAATCCTCCCCTGCTGGATCTTATGGTTAAACGTCTGAGGGAAGAGAAAGGCGATGCAGTCATGGTTGAAGAAGATGAAATATTCAACGCTTTTATAGAACTGGCTGGAAAAGGCTTCTTTGTTGAACCAAGCTCAGCCGTTGCCTATGCAGCTTACAAGAGACATGTCAAAAATAGAGAAGTATCAAAACACAGTAAGATTGTGATAATCTTAACTGGGACAGGCTTGAAGACTATGCTTACGCCAAGTTAACTTTTCCAAGGAAGTTCGCGTTTCTTTTAGAAAAATTTATATTGTAATGCTGTTTCTGTTGTGACGCGTTAAAGGAGGTTTGTTTGGTTTGTCGTTACCTACATCAGCTGGAGGAGTTCCAGTTTTAATATTGAAAGAAGGTTCAAGTCGATCTAGAGGAAAAGAAGCTCAACACACTAATATAATGGCTGCGAAAGTCGTAGCTGAAACTGTAAAAAGTGCCTTAGGCCCAAAGGGCATGGATAAGATGCTAGTTGACAGCTTCGGCGACGTAACAATAACAAGCGATGGACGCACAATCCTTGATGAAATGGACATTCAGCATCCAGCAGCCAAGATGATGGTTGAAGTTGCCAAAACACAAGACAACGAGGCTGGCGATGGAACAACAACAGCCGTCATAATATCTGGTGCATTGTTAAGTAAGGCTGAAGAATTAATCAACAAAAATGTTCATCCAACCATAATAATTGATGGATATACGAAAGCTTCTGAAAGAACGCTGAAAATCCTGGAAAAAATCGCGTTATCCGTGGATTTGAATTTTCAAGGGTATCTGAAAAAGGCTGCGATGACATCTATGGCAAGTAAACTGGTAGCTGAGCATAGAGAATACTTGGCTGATTTAGCTGTTAAAGCGGTTCTTCAAGTTGCTGAAAAGGACGTTAACAAATACAAGGTAGACATAGATGACATTAAGGTTGAGAAAAAACCAGGGGAATCCGTAAGGGGCACAAAACTGATTAAAGGCGTAGTTCTGGATAAGGAAGTTGTGCATTCCGGAATGCCTAAACGTGTGGAAAACGCAAAAATAGTTTTGCTGGACTCTCCACTTGAAATTGAGAAAACAGAATTCGATGCAAAGATCAACATTGAAAGTCCAGAACAGATGGACGCGTTTCTAAAACAAGAGGAAATGATGCTGCGAGAAATGGTTGACAAAATAACCGGGACGGGTGCAAACGTTGTCCTGTGCCAGAAAGGCCTAGACGACATGATTCAACACTTCTTAAGTAGAAAGGGAATACTTGCACTGCGTAGAATTAAAAAGTCAGACATGGAGAAGCTTTCAAAGGCTTCTGGCGGAAAAATCGTAACGAACTTGGATGACGTAAACCCTGGAGACTTAGGCTATGCAAATCTTGTTGAAGAACGCAAAATCGGCGACGATAAAATGACGTTTGTAGAAGGATGCAAGAACCCTCGTGCAGTTACAATTTTGATAAGGGGCGGAACAGAACGCATAGTGGACGAAGCTGAGCGTTCACTGCATGATGCCTTATGCGTAGTCAGAGACATAGTTGAAGAGCCTAAAGTTGTAGCTGGAGGCGGAGCACCTGAACTTGAAGTTTCAAAGGAACTTAAAAAATATGCGGGAACCTTTCCGGGAAGAGAACAGCTTGCTATTGAATGCTTTGCAGAAGCCCTTGAGACAATTCCATTAACGTTAACTGAAAACGCTGGCTTAGATCCAATAGATATACTTTCAGAGTTGAGGGCAAGGCATGAAAAAGGTGAAATTTGGGCTGGAATAGAGGTTCACTCTGGAAAGGTTCAGGACATGGCTAAAGCAGGAGTCTTCGAACCGCTTACTGTCAAAAAGCAAATAATCAAGTCGGCAACAGAGGCAGCTTCAATGATACTTAAAATCGACGATGTCATAGCTTCGGGAAAGATGAAAACTCCACCGATGCCTCCTGGAGGAGCTCCTGGAGGAATGCCTGGAATGGGTGGGATGGGTCCAGGCGGCGGAGTGTATTAGGACACGTCTGAAAAAGAGAAAAGAATTTTGATAGGGCCACCTAAGCTTACTCGGTTCGAGAAAGCTCGGATAGTGGGTGCTAGGTCACTCCAAATATCTATGGGCGCTCCCATACTCATTGAACCCTCTAAAGCTCTTACAAGTGCAATAGATATAGCTCTGAAGGAAGTTGAGGTAGGCATGTTACCGATAACAATTAGACGTACATTGCCTGACGGCACTTTCCAAGATATACCTATCAAATGGTTTCTGGAATAAGGATTAACATTCTGTTAACTTTTTTTGGTGCTTCTAGAATGGTGGAGGTGGCGGCTGAATCCTCTGCTGTTCCTCTCTTCCCACCATGGAATAGTAATAAATTGTAGTTGATATTGGGAGAACAGGTTCAACAAATGCGGCTATAATGCTGCTTACAAGCCACCTGAATTCTCCAAATGGGCCCCCTATCAAGCTTCCTATAATGGTTGCAAATAGAATTATTATGCCAACTATTAAGGAGAGGATGAACGTTTTAAACCAACGGTGGCTGACAAGCCTTCTACTTCTGGATAAGCTTTCAAAGGCTCCTACATCCTCAATTATGATGACTGGAAATACGAGATAAAACATTACGGTCAGTATTATTCCCGGAACGATTAAGGCAACAAAACCCAATGCAATAAGTATCACTGTAATGAATGCAACAGCTAACAAGGAAAGAAGTTTATAAGCTGCAAAACCGAAAGCTTCTCCAAGACTTGCCTTATCCTTTTCCATAGCGTCTGAAGCATACTTGACACATACACCATTAACTATGGTGCCTATAACCCATGAAACTATACCTAAAGTAAATCCTATTATGATTAGTGTCCCGATGTAATTGGAAAACCAATTCCATATCGCTTCTTCGGAGGCTCCATACTCAAGCAGCGGTATACTTTCTATGTATTTGCTGAGCGCACCTGAGAGGCTTCCTGAAATCAATGCAGCTATCAAAATTGGAACAAAAAACCTGATGAAATTTTTTGAGTAAAGCTCAAAAGTCAACGTTAAAACTTGTTCGATAGATAATTCACGGGAGGGTTTTTGAATGTTCAACTGGTAGTCATCCGCTCTTCCCTTTTTCCTGTATTTCTTTTTTAACTATGCGAGACCTGAAGAAGGTTAATCTCGGTTTAGTTATTTCTTCCTTTTTTCTTTTGCTGTTTTTAACGTCTTTAAGATTCTTATCCAGTGCGCCCCCTGCCAATAAATTTGTCCACATTTTTGGCACACCCAAAAATCGTCGTAGTGTGCAAATGTGCTTTTCTCAACTTTGTCCACAACTCTTTCTTTCGGTATTGTTTTGACTTGGCTGTTACATTTTGGGCACCTTGACGTTGCCATGTCTATATCCAGTTTAATTTTGAATCGATTTGCAAGTTCCGCTAGTTTTTCCTCTTCTGATTTCCCTTTTGAATAGAAGGAATCAGCCTTTTTTGCTGTGGCTTGTTGGTAAAGCTGCAAATCCTTTGTAAGCAGTATTCTTTTTTCCTTCTTAGCAATCATTATCAGCTGAGTATCATCGAGCTCGCTTGAATACTTCGTATCATACCCTAACATACGAAGCCAACGTGTCAGTTTTCCAAGCATCCCATCAGCAATGAACTTCAAGGGTTCACTCTCTTCGAATTATTTCACCGCTTCCCGCTTCGCCAACAATTTCTCCTTCATCCATGATCAATCTGCCGCCGACAAAGGTTTTAACAGGTTTTCCCTCAACTTTCCATCCATCAAATGGAGAATACTTGGCTTTTGAATGAAATTTTGATGCATCAATTCTATACTTAATATCCAAGTTTACTACAACCAAATCCGCATGTTTTCCTTCCTTCAAACGGGCTCTATTTTTTAGTCCAAAAACTTCTGCTGGCTTTTCCGCCATCAACCTTACCACATCAGTTATTGATAACTGTCCGGCTTTCACTTTTGTGAGTAACAATGGAAAAGTCGTTTCTAAGCCTGCTATGCCAGCTTTGACATCCCAAACAGACTTGGCTTTCTTTTCTTTCAGTATGTGTGGTGCATGATCTGAAGCTAGAATGTCGATCCAACCTTTTCTGATCCCATTCCAGAGGGCTGCAATATGCGGTTTTTCTCGCGGTGGCGGCAGGGTTAACGCTAGCATTCCGGTTTGCCTCAAATCATTAACTGACAGAAACAGGTGATGAGGTGTTGTTTCACACGTTATCAGCATTCCAGATTTCTTTGCATCAATTATTGCCTTTAGCGCATTCCTAGTGGTTATATGACAAAAATGCACGCGCTCATTGGTCTGTTTGGCAATGTTCAGTATGCGTTTTACTGCTTTCACCTCAACGTTTTCTGAGTGGGCATTAAGGAATGCCTCAATAGTGTTGCGGTTGGCACGTTTGAATTTGTCTTCCATTTTTTTTAATGCTGTTTTGTCTTCTGCATGAACAGCGACCGGAGTCTTCAACTTACTGACGGCTTTGAACGCTTCCAGCAATGCATGATCATCATCTACGTTTAGTCCTCCAATCTGCTCAGCCATAAAAAGCTTGAAAGCCACAGCACCTTCCCTAACAATCTTCTTTATTTCCATCATTTTTTTTGGAAATTCGGAATAAAAACCTGTGTTAACCAAGATTTTTCTTTCAGCAGTTTCTATGCGTTTTCTCAGGGCTTCAACGCTCATTGTCACCGGGTTGTTGTTAGGCATGTCTAAAACAGTGGTTATTCCACCTGCAGCTGCTGCTGCTGTGCCGCTGTAGAAATCTTCTTTGTATGCTTTTCCTTGATCTCTAAGATGAACGTGAGCATCTATCAGGCCTGGCAGAACTAGCATGCTCTTCAGATCAGTCTTCGCTTCCGCCTTAGGCATGGCTGCTTCTTTGCCTATCCTGAAAATTTTTCCCCTGTTTATTGCGAGGCTGCAGTCCACTATTTTGTTGTCTATGTAGGCTTTGGCATTGGTTAGGACTAGGTCAACGATCAAGTTGATCGGCTCTCTTTACTGAAATGAACTGGAAACGTTAAAGGTTATTCTATTATTTTGAAGAAGTCTCTCTCTGTTATTATTCCCCTGAGTTTTCCGTTTTCAGCTACTGGTAGAGCTCCTATGTTTTTCTCCTGCATTATTCTTGCTGCTTGACCGATGTCTACGTTTGGTTCTATAGTTACAACGTCTTTTGTTGCTATTTCAAGTGCTGGCATGTTTAGAACTTGATTTATGTTTTCTGACTTGAGGTATTTGAACACTTTTCCAGAGCCGAAAAATCGTATAATATCCATGGTTGTTATTATGCCGACTATTTTTCTTTTGGAAATTATTGGCAGTCTTCTGAATCCCTGTGTTGTCATTGTTCTTGCGGCTTCAAAAATTGTTGTCTTTGATACAGCCGTAACTATTTTTTCCGACATTAACTGGGCAACTGTTACGCCGCTTATTCTATCAGCGAACATGTTGGCGATGTCTCTCTCCGTTATTATTGCCCTTACACGGTTTTTGTCGTCAACTACGGGTAAACCGCCGAGATTTTGCTGCTTCATTAACTCTATTGCTTCACTGATTTTGGCGGATGTTTTGATTGAAATAACTTTTTTCACCATTATGAGTTTTATCGGTTCATTTATGGCTTTGAAAATGCTTCCTCTGAACTTTTTCTGGATTATTTGATATTTTTTTCCGCCGCCAAGATAATTGATTATGTCTGTAGCTGTCACTATTCCTTCCAGTGTTCGCGTTCCAGGATTGGCTATTGGTATTCGTCGGAATCCTTCTTTACTCATTATTTGGATTCCATCGTAAATGGGTGTCGTAGGAGCCATTGTGACAACAGGACTTTTAGCGACGTGCAACATCTCGTCCCGTCGCTTTTTATGGGTGTGATCTTTGGATGATAGTGGGCTCCTCTCTCTTAGTGATCTTCTGAAACTTTCTCTACTCATTTTTCTTCCTTCTTATTTAACAAGCAATTTGGCAACATCTTCACGATCAGCCATAGCAATCAATCTTCCTTTGTTATCTTTTACAGGTATTCTTCCGATGCTTTTTGCAGTCATGAGTTCAGCTGCTTCTCGGGTTATTGCCGAGGCTTTCACCGTTATAACTGTTGTCTGCATTATTGCAGAACTTTTTGAGGATGACCAAAAACGTCTGTTTTAACGCTCGCTACGGCTGTCGTTTATCCATGATTTCTTTAACACGCAAACAACCACCTCATTCCTCACTTTCCAATTCAGCTATGCAATCTTCACAGAGGGATTCTCCGTTGACCTGTTTTAGGTTGTCTGCCCAGCTTCCACATTGGTCACAATATCCGGCGAGAGAGGGGGATTCCTCTTCTGCTTCTTGAACTCTTTTCTCGCTTTCTATGAGCGCTTGTTCTTGAATGACTTCTATGAGTTCAGGTATGACTGCTAGAATATCTTTGCTTGACAGCACACCGACAAGTTGCTCTTTGTAAATGACTCCTAATCGTCTAATGTTCAGTGTGCTCATTCTTTTTGCTGCTTCACTTATTTTTTTGTCAGGTTCTATTGTTATCAGAGGCGAGGTCATGACTTCTCTTGCATTGAAAGAGTCTGGCTTGGTGTTTTTAGCTAAAACTCTTCTCACCAGGTCTCTTTCTGTGATTATTCCGATAGGTTTTCCTTCTTTATTTGACACTATTATGCAGCCTAGAGCATACTTGTCCATGAGTTCTGCGACTTGATTTGCTGGTGCTTTTTCATTTATGGTTATCACTGGGCTGCTCATAACATCTTTAATTATCATTTTAGACCTTAATCCGAAGTCTGACATTTTTCATAGCCCCGTGAATGATGTTTTACCTGAGTTTGCTTCAATCAACTCAAAATAATTAACATACATTTAAAACTTGTTATGTTTCACACAGATACACTAGGTTTCGATTAGGGAGAAATTTTATTAGCATCTGCTGATTAATGCACCTATTCTCATATGAGGAAACTGTGATGCTGAGAACAAATGTTGATAAGTTAGTGATAATTTCTGTTGTTGGTGAAGTAGCCAGTCCAGTTTATGGAAAAGGAGTTTACAAAATTTCTGCTCAAGGCACCCCAGTTGTGTTGCCGGGTGTTGGAGGAATCGCATACAACATTAGAGTAGGCGATCTTGCGTGCGGATGGGAAGCAGACCATGTTGGGCCTGGTGTAAGCTTGGAAAATAAGGAGAACGACTCACGTTTTGGACGAGGTGCAAATACAGCGTTTAATGTGCTTTCATGCGTTGGAAACAAAGCGACCGTGGTCACTGGGGATGCGAAAGGTGCCCAAGGAGTCGTCACCGGAAAACATGGTGGAATAGAGCATGTGCTAGTGGACTTTCAGCCTGAAGTCCTTGAGAAGCTTATGCTTGGAGACAAAGTTCTTGTAAAAGCGTTTGGTTTAGGGTTGAAACTTCTGGATTTCCCTGACATAAAGGTGATGAACATGGATCCACGTTTTCTAGAAGCCCTGAATCCTAATCCGGATGGTGAAAAACTGGAGATTTCAGTTACTCATGTGATTCCAGCGGAGACGATGGGTTCAGGTTTGGGGATGAACCAAACTTACTCTGGAGACTATGACATCCAGCTTTTTGATGAGAAGGTTAGAAAGCAGTTTGGTCTTGATAATCTCCGGCTTGGCGACGTTGTAGCCATAAAAGACGCAGATCACTCTTACGGAAGAATTTACAAACAAGGCGCCACATCCATTGGCATAGTTGTGCACACAAACTGCGTCTCATCAGGTCATGGACCAGGAGTTACAACACTTTTCACGTCTTCCATAGGAAAGATAACTCCTAAAATCGACTGCAAAGCCAACATCGCCTTGATCCTCGGATTGAAGACAGGCAATCACGAAAGATAAGAACAAAACGCTTCAAAACATGCATCGAAGACTAGACAAGCCACACATAAACTCTACGTTTGGTTCACATGACCCCCCTCCCCCTATTTTTTTCTAATCCCTTTCCAGGCTTGTTTTCTGAAACGGAACGTCTAGAAGGATTAAACCACAATTAAAAATAACATCAAAATACGCTGAAAAACCGATTTATGAAAAAATGTTTGCTGTTTTCTTGTCCTCAGAATCATGAGGATTTAGGGATTGTGTGTCTGGGTTCATTGTTTCAATAATATGCGTTAAGCTTTTGACGCTTTTTGCAGTAGACAGTTTTAACTCATGGAAGTGACATAATGCATGTTTGATCGGCTACGCTCGGGACAATTCTCTCAGTAACGTTATCAGGTGTTGGACAAGAAACGATGTTGGTTTTACATTAGGCAAGCACGCGCTAAGATTGTTTTTTAATAAAGAGGAGAAAACGAGCGAGTCCTTTCTTTAAATATAGAAGGGGGTTCTTTATTCTCTTGCTTTTTCAACGAAAGAGAAGATTAACCATATTATTACGCCGTAGATTACTCCGTTCAAGATTGCTGACACCAGTGTTCTTACTATAAATCCACTCCACTTTATGGTTGACTCTATGCCCACAGCATCACTGATCATATTGCCTGGAGGCAATTCATTGTAAGCAAAGGTTACGGCTAGGAAGATTAGAAAAGCTATTATAAATACTATCGCGCCTTTCATGACATTATCCCCGTTAATTTAGCCTATGGGTAACTATCCCTTAATAAATTTGATGAAATTCAGTGCGCCTTGTTTGGTCCCTTTGGCACTGGAGATGTTTTTCTTTAGAAGAATCGCCGCTATTATTGTCGCCATCATGAATAGTGGCAGTATTAAAGCGTGTGGAAGTGCATTCGCTCTAACCTAAGAAGGCTGGTTGGTACTTTAGATAACTGCTTAACATTATGTTTGTCATCTGTACTATTGCTATGATTACGAAATCTTTGGCGAAAATATCTCCTAACTCAAGCATTAATTCTTTGTTATCCTTCTCATTTCCAAAGAGTACAGATCTTTTTTGAATTAGGCGACGAGACAGATAAGCTACAAGTGCCGCAAGGACAAGGAAGTAAAGCAGATTCAAGTGGAATAGAATTCCGATGAGAACCATAAGTGGAAGGAGGCAGTAACCAAGTGTAATAGTAACATAAAGTGCAGTTTTAAAATCAAGTATGGTTGACATAGTTCTTGCACGAGTGTTAAAATCTGAAGTATAATCTGCCAAGTCTTCCCATAAACTGTTAACTGCTGTTGTTATGCCGATGAGGGCCATTAGCAGCCACACTTCAACAGAAAAAACGTTGTAGAAGGCAGCAACTATTAAAACGGGAACGGCTCCAACCGAGAAGTTCACTAGGGGTTTGTATATCGTTTGTCTTAGTCTAAAAGGTGGAACTGAATATAAAACACCTACAAAAATTCCTGCCAAAACAAAAACAGTTACTAATGGAATCCCGGTAAGCACACCCAAGCTTATAGATAGTGCAGAAAAGAAGATGAATATGCATAATCCAAGTCTTCCAAGATTCTTTGTGTACTCCGCCTTGAAAGGATCCGATTTCACGTCTAAATCAGCGTCACAAATATTATTTACAGCGTCAACTGCGCTCCATCCGCAAAACACGATAAAACCGAGATAAATCGCTTGAAGCCAAGCAATGTTCTCTTCAATCAGAAATGTTGCTCCCATAGACATCGTAAAAAGCATGAATCCTCTTTCAACGGAAATAAATTGGGCGAACCCCTTTACACTACGAAACATACCTGTTTCTCAAGTTGCTTTACATAAAAAGCTTGTTCATTTACCTCCTTAAAATCGGCTGATGGCTTTTGAATGCAGAGGGTCAAAAAACATAACGCGAAAACTGCGTATCTCGAAGAGACGCCATTAATTTCGCGCGTGCTTTTCGAGCCAAAAAAACGTAGGGGGGAGGGGGGGTAAACTTGAATACTTTAGCAAAGTCTTTTTAAATCGTTGGAAAACGTTGGATAAAATAGTGATAAGTTACATTGGTAAGCGATTTGTTATCATCCTGACAATTTTTCAGAGAATGGTTTTACCCATTATTCAGCTGTCTTTTGCTTGATGCTTACATGTTTCAGCTTATCACAATGTGTATTTTGTTCCATATTCAATTGTCTGAACGTTTTTCCAGTTTTTCTTAAATAACTGCTGGTTTTCTGTGTGTACAGGAAAAATTCTATTCGGCTTGATGTTATTGATTAGATGCGTTAATTGCTGTCGGTTCATGTGGCCGGAAGCGTGAAGTTGATGAAACCTTATTTTAAAATGGTCAAGCCAATTATGCATAACCTCATCTTCAATGTCTTCCTCACTAAATGGTTCACTCATGCTATGAATAAAATGGCTGCCTGATTCCGGCTTGATGTCAATTAATTCTGCAAATTGATAAAAATCCAAGTCCACAACAAGCTTATCCTGATTCTCCTGCACATCCTTGTAGGTCACCATTTTATCCATGAACTGTCGCTCCCAAACATAATAGTCCTTTTCCTCAAACCTTCCAGACCTTTTCCGTTTATAATAAACCAAAATGTTCTCATCCTTCAACGGGCTAGGAAGATCAAGATTTTTGTCATCAACAAGCTTCATCAGTAAAAAAGCAGTCTTCGGAGAAACAACAATTCTCCTACCGTTGTTCTTAGCAACGTTATAGAAACTTCTAAACCTGTCCATGTCTCTGCTGTAACGTGTAACAAATACAACCTTGCTGGTTGAAGAAACAACGTTATTGCTTAATTGTTTAATTTGCTCTTCAGAATAATTCTTCCGCTTTTCCTTCTCAACCATTCTGGTGCCTTCGCATATTATAGCCACAGGTTCAGATGCTTGTGCTTTCTCAAAGAACTCTTCAGTCATATCTCCTCTAGGACCATGAGTCCGTAGGTCTCCAGTGTACACTATTGTGCCTTCAGATGTGTGAATCAGAAACCCGTAAGCGGCAGGAATTGAATGGTCAACATGAACAGGCTCCACCACTAAGTCGCCAACCTTGATTTTGTCTCCAGTTCTAAACGTCCTGTACTGATGCTCTTTGTAATCACAGAAACTGCTGGTTTTCTCCATTGTCTCCATAAACAATTTGGTGCCCACCCCAAGATACACGGGGATGTTTGGGTGTAAAAACTGAATATGTTTTACATGATCAAAGTGGGCGTGAGACAAAAACACAGCGTCAAACCTTGGCTCCACATAAGAAACATCCGTGAACCGCAGCTGCTTCTCCGCATACAAGCCTTTCAACTTCGGAAGCAATCGGAACTCAAAATAATCTCCTAAACCGTTGATGCCTCTAGGGGAAAGCCAACCAGTAAAAAAGTCACAACCCATAGTAAAAGACTGACCAAAATCAAAGAAAACTCTAGCATCACCATCCCCCAGTAAAATCTTGTTTCCCCCAATCTCATTTACTCCACCATAAAACGTTAAACTCACCATTTCAAACAGCCCCCACTCACTCTCACTTACATCTTTCAGACAATTAAGCAAGCATTTAACAGTTCTGAACTGGAAAACCCAGCTTAACAACAATCTACACTGCTTCATGTAAGAGGCTTTTTAAAGGAGCACCCAGCATAGCAGGTTGGAACGTAATTCCCATGAATGTCGAGCCAGTTGATTCATTGATGAACAAGATTATGAGCCAGTATAACAAGAAACCTGAAGGCTGGACCGTTCTTATTGATCGAAAAGGAAACATGCTCATCCTAAATCCCAGAGTAGGCTACAGACTGAAGCTGGTGCCTCTTAACCCCAGAGAATACACAGGGGTCGGCGTAAAACTAAACAGCCTAAATGAAATGCAAAAGGTCACAGAAGGAGTACCATCCTACGGGTTCAGACCACTATCCAATATGGACACTGAAGAACTGCTCACATCAATCCATCAAGGAAAAGCTCTGAACAAGCTGATCGAGAAGTTTTTGATGATACCGCCTGTGCCTACAATGGAACTGCAAAAGAAAGCACCTAAAACCATCCTGAGCGGACCGGTTATAGCACACCCAAACCTGAACACTATCTCCAAAAGCCAGCAGAAACTTGAAAAGAAACTGACTATAGAAGCATACAAGCTCTTCGAAAAGAAATACCCACATAGAGCTGCAATGTACCGCTAGCTCCCCAAAGCATTCACGTGTTGCCAACAATTTCTGCGTGCCCGGCAGCCCTGTTCCCATGCCTTTCAGTTTTCATTTTTTCTATAAATCTTGGCTGATTGAACGTCTATGCCATGCCACTCTATCCTATAGTCTAAAGCATCTAGGATACTGGTTGATCTTTTTCCACCTGCATTTTCAATAATTCTGGATGCTTCACTGAGACTAAGGTCGCCCTGGTCTAGTCGATCTTCCAGTTTTTCCCTGATCTCGGTGAGCTTTGTTTCTTTTATCAACATATCTCCTAAGCAAGTATACCCATAAACCTCTTTTTCCTTGAGAACCTCCTTCACAGCATCCTCTAAAACCCCCAGCTTCTCAGCGAGTTCCCAAGCTTCCACAACAGGCTTCTCAAGAGATAAAAACTCAGTGTGAAGGCGTCCAGTCTGTTTCTTCACCAAACATTCCTGCCTAGCCTTAAGATGGGCTAGAATTGGCTTTAACGGTATTTTCCGCTGATAATAAATAACATTCAGCTTCTTTCCTATATAGTCCAGTCTTTGACAGGCCAAATTTCTGTCGGCAGCCACAATCATATCCACATCGCCTAACAGCTTAAGTTTCTTAACTTTTTCTTCAAGGTATCTGGGAGTCCAGAACCCTACGATTTCCAAGTACACTGTCAAGCCGCCTTTACACATTTTAAAATCAGGGATCATAACTTTTCTTCCCACAGGGAGGGGTTCAGGCTCCCTAGTTAACGTCCAACCTGTGTCAAGAGCCTTGAAGCGGCTTGCAAAATCCTGTTCAACTCGGCTGTCGTAAACCTTCATGTGCTTAGGCTTATCAAGTGACTCCATGTACCCGCCGTGTTTTCGGCTGTCCAACTCCAAGTTTAGAAGTCGTCTATCATCTTTACGCGGCAAAATCTTGGCTTTCACACTCCATTCCCAGCTTTCTATAATGAGCGGCAGAAGCTTGGCCAAGCTTGTCCCATACCTACGGTTTAACTTGAACAGCGACGCTGGCCCGTCAACCTTCACTTGATACCCACCATCTTTTTTCCACACGGTGTAGATGAGGCCTAACCATTTAATCTGCCTGAAAATACGCTGCCAATTGCCAAAGGTCGTAAACGTAAGCTCTGTGCAGCAAAACAGCAACGTTTGAGTTAGGCTTAGATTATACTGTTTCACCAAGGGTTCAGGTTCAACAGGCCTGAATTCTTCTAGAACAAGCTCGTCTTCCAAATCTCCATACATGGATTCCTCCAGCTCTTCCGCTGTAACCTGCAACTGCGAAGCTACTTGATGGATGATGACGTTTCTATCGTGAACAGTGATTGGCAAACCCGCCCTGTGAGCTATCTTGAAAAGTTCCCTCCTTGCTCTAACAGGATCAACACCTGTCTGCGTTTCAAGTTGGCATCTTCTATCTAGGAGAGCTGAAAGGCCTCTCACGTACCGGTAGTCGTACCCCATTTCTTCCATCGTGCCAACGGTTTCGTTTAATTCACCCTTCCTTCTTCCCACGTGATCATTGTAGGTTTGGATAAGCAGCTTTGCAACCTCAAGATTTTTCCGGTCTAGGTGAGCATAGACAGGTTTTATCGTGTCCCGCCATCTCTTGGTGATCAACAGGCTACTTGGCAACAAAGCTTCTTCCTCCTATCGATGTCTCCTCTCGCTTATCCTGGTCTCCACAGTTTCTCGGGCTACTATCTCAATAAGCTTAGCCTGTTTCCCCTGCCTCTTCCTAAGTATTCGTCCCAACCGTTGAATGTACTCTCTGCTGCTTCCAGTCCCGCTTAGGATAAAACCTACAGAAGCATCTGGAACATCAACACCTTCATCCAAAACCTGAGAAGTTACGATAGCTCTGTATTCTCCAGCCTTGAACTTTGACAAAATCTGCCTTCTCTCCTCCTTAGAAGTCTGATGGGTTACCGCTGGTATAAGAAAACGACGGCTTATACGATAAACAAGCTGGTTGTACCTAGTGAAAACCAACACTTTCTCTTTATCATAGACGCTTAAGAATTCGGCTAGAGCTTTGATTTTAGCCTCAGAGTTGAGGGCTGTCTTCAACGCTCTGTTTCTAGCCAGCAAAGCCTCTCTTGCTTCTGAGTCGCGTCCCGTCCTCATGATGAACCTGCGGAAGTCTTCCAGGCTCCTTAATACAATTCTCTTCTTCTTCAAATATCCAGTGAAAACATCATAATCTTTACGGTAACGCTTCTGCTCCTCCAACGTGAGGTCTACAAAAAATTTTTCGTGACTGTAAGGAGACAAATGTTTCCCCACTAAAGCGTCCACCCCAAGCTCGTAGACACGGCCGCCTACTAACCGCGGCAGGTTCAAGTGAAGACCATCATCCCTTTCATACGTAGCCGTTAAACCCATCCTATAAGGGGCAATGTACATCTCCGCTATCTGGCTGTAGCTTGAAGCTGGGAGGTGATGTACCTCATCAAAGACTAGGAGCAAAAACTTGTTTCCAAGATGCTCAGCTTGAATGTAAGCCGAATCATAAGTTGAGACAGTTAAAGGCCTGAGCAATCGTTCTCCTCCACCATAAACTCCTACCTCTATCGCGAACTGATTGGTGAGGTGCTGCCGCCACTGATCCAGCAAGTCCAAGGTAGGAACCAACACTAACGTGGAAACATTAAGCATCTCAATAGCTTTCAAGGCAATGAATGTTTTCCCAGCAGCAGTCGGCAAAACAATTACCCCTCTTTTACCCGCATCAAACCAAGCATCAAGAGCATCCTTCTGGTAAGGCCGCAGATCCACCTTACCTGAGAGAGTAGGGATAGGAGGCGGGTTAGCAACTTCATCTCGGTAGATCATGTGGTTCCTGTCTAGATAGGCTAAAACCTCGCGGTAGTAAATAGCCATAGCCCTAAAAGCATCCACTCTTGGGTCCCACTGACCGTAAGGGGTTCCAACATCTCCATAAATAAGGAGACTTCCCCCGTCATATTTCAGAAGGATCATTCCACTCTACCTACCTGGAGACAGATCATATAATCGCTTCTACAGCAACTAAAAACGACTTATTTAATAATACATTTATCCCCTTACTCAATATAATTTACGGCAGCTACTGCATGACGGTTTTTCCAAAGTTTTCGACGAAGAAAACACGTATCTATCCTCTATCTATTCTGTTCCATTCAAAGCTAATATATGTGTTAAGCCGCGAGGTATCTGCAAGCTTACATAAAGTAGAAATAAAATGTTAAGGCAGATGAAGGAAAAATGAAGTTAAGGTTAAAAATATATTCTGATGGTGCTTCCAGAGGTAATCCCGGATCTTCTGCAATAGCCTTTATGATTCTAGCTGAGACTGGTGAAATTCTGAAGAGATACTCCGAATATGTTGGAATAAGAACTAACAATCAAGCTGAATATGAAGCTTTGATATACGCTCTCAAGTTCGCTTCTGAACTAACCAACCAAGAAGTAGTGTGCTATTTGGACAGTGAGCTTGTTGTGAAACATCTTAACGGAGAATACCGAGTTAGAAATCAGAACCTGAAAGAATTATGGTTGAAAGTGGAAGAACTAAAGCAAAAGTTCCATAAAACATCTTTCATACACGCTTCCAGAACAGAAAGGCACATTGAAGAAGTGGATTCACTGGCTAATCAAACCCTGAACAAAGCCACTAATGGCTGCATCTGAACCCATTGTAGATGGCATCCTCAACACTCAAGCTAGGAGTTTTCAACGTGCACTACAGTATTCCTGAATTTCCTTCTTTGGTCTTCTGATCTGCAATTGAAGCAGCTTTTTCAAGAATATTCTGTGCATCTTCTTCCACTGTTTTCATTTGGATGAAAGCATCAAGAAGGACCTTAGCAATGTCAGGAGGCAAAGGCTCTTTCAAGCTAATATAAACTTCAGGGGGCTCAAGTTTGCTATGGACAACATAGTGGATTATATCCTTTATCCCCATTCGCTTTAAAACTTTCTTCATCTCTTCCGAAGAATAGTTGAATTTCTTTGCACCATAACTTATTATGTCGCTTTCTTTTGTGTTTCCATACTTATGTAAATATGACATGATTTCCTTTTCTACATGCATGTAGTTCCCTCAAAGAACATGTTCTATTCACAGTTCCTTTATATTGTTGCCCATTTAACTTTTGTCGGAAATCTCTGGCGCACACCACATCTGAGTTTTCTGAAACGGGGGTTTGCGGGAGGCATCTCCATTGGTTAACGTATGGACAGATATATAAGACAGCCAAACATTTTTACAAGGAGTAGACTAAACACAAGTGAATATGTATGCCTTATAAAAGGAAAAGCCACGGGAGATCCAAAGGTGGAAAGGGAAGTGGAGGTTTAGTTCAGTGTACTGGCTGTGGCGCAATGGTGCCTAGAGATAAAGCTAAGAAAGTTACTAAACGGGTTTCTATGGTGGATTATGCTTTGGCTAAGGAGCTTCGCCAGAAAGGTACCTACATTGCTTCTGCAACAGCATCTAAGTATTATTGTGTATCCTGTGCAGTGCACAGAGGTGTTGTAAAAGTTAGAGCTAAGAGCGAGCGGCATACGCGTCCGAGAAAGCGAAGAAGATAGATTCAAACCTTATAGCTAAACGTTTTTCTCTATTTTCTTGTAAACGTGTAAGCTTCTTTGTAGAACTGTTAGGTTTGTTAATATTGCAAGCAAGATTATGCCAGCATTCATCGCTGTTCTTGGCTGCCAGAAAGCCGCTGTTACGCTTGTTGCGACTAGCACAATCATGCGTTCAGCCCTTTCAGCCAATCCTATTGATTCCATTTCTATCCCCGCTGCTTCTGCTCTTGCACGACTGTAGCTTACAAGTAAAGAGCCTGTTATGGCTGCTAAACCCCACAGGACGTCGCATAATCCGCTTACTATTATGCCACCATATACCACTGCGTCTGCGTACCTATCCAAGAGAGAGTCCAGAAATCCACCGAAACCTGTTGTTTCATCATAGAGCCTAGCCAGTATTCCGTCTAGAGCGTCGCAGAATCCTGACACCAAGAGCAACGCAGCTGCAAGCAGCAGATAAAACGTATTGACTTGCCACATCGTGTATACTAGGGCTGAAAAAAAAGCTAAGGTTATGCCTATGGCGCTCACTTTGTTCGGTGATAACCCTATTCTATGGATTGCTCTTGCTTCAGCTTCAAGCCTTACCTGAACTTTTTTCTTCAGTTTCGTCAGCATAACGTAAGCTTCTCCATTCATATGCCAGCGTTCTCATGGCTACTGTTCTCTACATGAAGGGTCGGCTAAATATTCTTTTAACTCTTCTGTGATGGGATGATAGTAAAACTTATTTTCGGACGGTATGCTATTGCTTTTTCATGTTGGAGGTTGACACTGTGCACTTAGAAGAAGAGGAAGAATGGGAAGAGGAAGAAGAAGAGGAAGACGAAGAAGAATGGTGAAAACCCTAAGCTATCTTGGTTACCCTCCTCCTTTTTCTACTTTAGAATGATGAGATTTTGCTAGTCAGTAGGTCCTTGTGTTCTGTGCGATTGTTATTTAAGTTGGATGTACAAGAATAACTTTGTTATCGAGAGGTGTTCGTGTGATTAGCGTTATGTCTGTAAAGGTTTATGATAAGGTTGGTTTGGGTGTGAAAGTTGAGTTGCCTGACTCCCCACCTTTGATTCTAGTCTCTGCTGAGAAAGGGTTTGTCATGTGCGGCTTCTTGAATGTTGATGTTGCTGAAAGCCTCGACGTTGCTGCTGCTGTGGTTAGCGGAGTGAAAAGTTTTGAAGACGTACTTAATGCAGAAGTAAAAGCTGCCACTTCAAAAGCGAAAAACTTAGGCGTAAATGTCGGAATGAAGGGCTCTGACGCCCTAAGCTGCCTATTCTAAAACAACCAACTGCAACCAGTTTCCTCACCTATTCGCAACACGCAACTATTAACTCCCACATATCCTCCTATCACTTCTAATACCCCCCTTCCCCACCGGTTTTTTCAGGCTGGACAAATCAGCTATCTGTGTAACCATTAGTGCGTGCCTCATCTCCCTCATGCCCATAATTGATGTTTATAAGTACAAAAATTAAAAGAAACTCATAGGAGTGGTTGTTGTCTTGTCTAAGGGAAAACTTTTGGATTCCATTTCTACTGAAATCATAGCTTGCCGCAAATGTGAACTTTGCAGAACTCGAAAAAACCCTGTCCCAGGCGAAGGCAGCCCAAACAGCCAAATCATGTTTATAGGTGAGGCACCAGGCTACTGGGAAGACACTAAAGGAAAACCATTCGTAGGAGCAGCTGGAAAACTCCTTGACACACTACTAGCTGAAGCAGATCTTTCAAGACAAACAGTTTTCATCGCCAACATCCTAAAATGTAGACCTCCAAAAAACCGGGAACCCTTACCCGATGAAATCCAAAAATGCACGCCGTACCTAGACAGCCAAATCCGAATAATTCAGCCAAGGTTCATCGTTACCCTTGGAAACTACTCAACAGCCTATATTTTCTCTAAAGTCATGCTGCCATTCAACGGAATAACACAAACTCACGGAAAAACCTATGAAACAACTATTTTAGGCATGCAAACAACAATTTTCCCAACATTCCATCCAGCCGCAGCACTCTACAGCGGAAGATACAAAGAACTGTTGCAGCAGGATTTCCAACTCCTGAAACGATATATCCAACCCAAGAATTAAGCACGAAGCTTCAAACTATGAAAATTAGAAAAACTCCAACAACAACCAATATTGACCCTGCAACAGTCTTCACTGCGCGCGCGCAGACTATAATTCCAATAAGCGGATTCGACAAAAACCGTTTGAACCCGCCTTCCCACATACGCTTCGCAACAAATGGTGAAACCTTTACAGGAATTGGCATGAACAAACCCAGAAACCTGACAGATAAAATGCTTGTTTTGGCTGATGAAAAACAGATCCTGTGCATTTATCCATACAGAGACTCAGATAACACAAAAATCACTGAACAAACAAGAAACGTAATAATAGTCGGGTATGGAGTTCCGGGAATAACAGAAAAGCAGCTGAAAAAGGCTGCAGAAACAGCTACATCATAC